>JAYWAU010000217.1:0-13481 GCA_043782265.1 Ferruginibacter sp.
GAAACCCTTCATGTGCCATCCAAATACATTGGTAGCGACGAAGTATTTTCCCATCTTTTTCGATGCGTCTTAATCGCTTTAAGTCCGAAACCTCACCCAAGGAAAGATCGATTGAGTATGCCATATGAATTTGAGTTGGTTACTCAAATATAATAAATCGGAATTACTTAAGCAAATAAGTATTAATCAGATATCGTCGTATAAAAAATGTTGCTATCAGTCATCTCTCAGAATTGGATGACATCAGACATCAAAAAATCAGACATCAGACATCCCGTTCTATCGGTGAAAACTTTCACTCACAAATTTCAACACTTCCGGCAATGCAGTTCTCCAATAGGTCCAGTTGTGTGCGCCATCTCTTACGCGGAATTCATGGGTTACTTTTCTATCGGTTAGCAGCGCATGCAATTCCATATTGCCTTTTATTAAAAAATCATCATCACCACAATCAATGTAAAAACGAACGGTGTTTAATTTTTCAGCAGGTGTAGTAGCAACAATTTTGAGGATGGAATTTTTATACCACGTTTCAGTCAAATGCTTTTTCCCTTCCAGGTTGGTACCGAAGAGGTCGTTGAATTTATAGTTGGTCCAGTCTGTCTGCGGCATGCCTGCAATATGGTCATCGTTCCATACAGCAGCACTTAATGGTGCACAGGCTGCAAAGAGTTCGGGGTGTTTGGTTCCATAAATCAAAGCCCCATAACCACCCATTGACAAACCGGCCACTGCACGGTATTCTTTTTTGTTACGTGTTTTATAAACGGAGTCGATGTAGGGAATAAATTCTTTTACAAAGAAATCTTCGAACGGTACTTTGCCTGCTGCATCGTTGATGTACCAGGATACACCTGCATCCGGCATGGCAATGATCATTTGTGTAGCATCGCCTTTGGCAATGGTTTCGTTGGTGATTTTTTGTACTTCGCCAAACTGTGTCCAGCCGGTCTCATCATCACTGTAACCATGCAATAAATATAAGGTGGGATAATGGCGCTGGGAGGTTTCATAATCAGCAGGCAGGTAGATGGAATACTTTACTGCTTTCCCCAGGATCTTGCTTTGGATAGAAAGGCTTTCGATTATTTTCCCCTGCGAAATCGCAAGGACAGAAATCAGTAGAAGTGAAAGACTGACAATAATTTTTTTCATATGCGATGGTTGTTTGTATTTACTTACCAACAAGGGAAACACCTGACCGATGGTTCTTTTGTTGCAACTATTTTAAATCAGTAGCGGAATTGCTTTTGTATCCGTAACACAAACAAACAATTCCGCTAACAGTATGTTTCTAAAATAATTCTTCCTTATACATATTTTGTTACTCCAGGCACAGCAACAGGATAGAATCCATCTGCATTGGGTAACAAAGGTGGCAATGCATTCCAATCGTACACTTTAGGGTGCAGGTCAAGACCGCAATTGATGGCTTTGTCCCAGTCAACAATCTGGCCGCTGTAAGTAGCCATACGGCCAAGGATAGAAGTCATGGTACTATGGGCACCATTTTCTGCGTCATTGAATTTATACTCTCCTTTTGCTATCGCTGCAAACAATTCATCATGCTCTGTCTGGTAAGGATTATTTTCTGTAGCCTTATCAAACTGGTACAATACTTTTCCTTTGTTGTCAATGATGTTGGCGTCTCCGGCAGCAATCCTTCCTTTTGTGCCAATTAACAATTCATCTACCCTGCTCATGGTGCCGGGTATGTGCCTGCACTGGCTGTTGAGGATACTGCCATCTGCATAGGTGAACTCCACATAATGATGATCAAATATTTCTCCATGGTCTTTTCCTTTCCGGACCTGTCTGCCACCCATGCCCTGTGCCTTTACGGGATAACCGCCTTTGAACCAGTTAACCGCATCAATGTTATGAATATGCTGCTCGTTGATATGATCTCCGCAGAGCCAGTTAAAATAATACCAGTTACGCATCTGGTATTCCATTTCTGTTTGGTTGTATTTACGTGGCCTTACCCATACGCCGTCATTGTTCCACCATGCTTGTGCAGAAGTAATATCGCCAATCATATCCTTACGTTTGTACAATTCCCGGTAAGAATTCTGGTAATGCCTTTGCAACCCAACTACCACATTTAATTTTTTTTGTTTGGCAATAGCCGCTGCAGCCAATACTTTTTGAATTCCGGCGGGATCAGTAGCTACCGGCTTTTCCATAAATATATGTTTGCCTTGTTTTACAGCTTCTTCAAAATGAATGGGCCTGAAGCCGGGAGGCGTTGCCAGTATCACCACATCGGCCAATGCAATGGCATGCATATAACCATCAAAGCCTGTAAACTTCCTTTCTTCCGGCACATCAATTTTGCCTTTTAAATTTCCCCTGCCATTAGTAGAATCTGCTATATCATCACTGGTAAGTTGTTTGTAACAGGTATCTAAATTGTCTCTGAAAGCATCTGCCATTGCTACCAGTTTTACATTTTGCTTGCTAACTAAAGCCTGTGTAGCAGCACCGGTACCACGACCGCCGCAACCTATCAAGGCTATTTTAATCACATCGTCTGAACCTGAGAAATAGTTGGCATTTGATAAAAGAGGAGCGGCAATTAGTCCGCCTGCAAGCAGTGAACCTTGCTTTATAAAATCTCTTCGGGAAGGATTTATAAATTTGGAAGCATCGTTGTTCATAATTGATTTGTTTATTGTTTTAAAAGATGATTGTATTAAGTTTTTGATTTTAAAAAGTAAGCAATTATTTGAATAATTTATTCGGCAATTATTGCCTTAGTTTCCAAGGTAAGCCACAAAAAATGCAGTTGCTTTTTCTGGAGTTGGTTGCTCCAGCGGGCAAATAATTCTAAACCCAACGTCCGAAGCCTCTGTAAGCCACCATTTGCTTTTTGGTATTTGTGGATCACGGCGGTTCCATATTGGATCAGATTTAAAACGACTGGCACTTCTCAACAATTCAGCTGCATCACTAAAACCACCGCCCCGTAATGCTTTGGGATATTTTGCCTTGTTAGGGGCACCAGCCGGATTTTCTGATTTATCAGCCAAATTTTCTAAGCGCTTTTCATCATAATGATCCAGTGTCCATTCACACACATTGCCCAGCATATCATACAATCCCCATGCATTGGGTAATTTTAAACCAACCTTCTGAAACTTACTGTTACTGTTGTTTTTATACCAGGCGTAGTTATCCAATTGTTTTTGATCGTCGCCAAAATAATATGCAGTAGTAGTGTTGGCCCGGCAGGCATATTCCCATTCGGCTTCTGTAGGCAAACGGTAAAAAACACCTGTTTTATTATATAACCAGCGGCAGTACATTAAGGCTGCATATTGAGACATACTATTTACTGGGTATCCCCCCTCTTTACCCATCCCCCAGCTAAGATCGATGTATTGTGGACTGGGCCTTGTTACAGCATCTACCTTAGAGTTTTCACTGGTGGTTTCGTCATTGTAAAAAACATCAAACTCGTCTCTTGTAACTTCGAAGGCACCCATCCAAAAGGCTGCTACAGAAACGGTACGTTGCGGACCTTCGTCCGTCTTACGATTCTTCTCAGCATTATTGCTACCCATTAAAAAGGTACCTGCATTGATGGGAACCATTTTACTTTGAACAGCAGAACCGGGCAATGTAAACTTGTATGCGGAAAATATTTTAACTGAGTCTTGTGCATTAATAAAATGGCAGCTGCTGGTAGTTAACAATAGAACAAACAATTTCTTCACGATGGTAATCAATATTTTAATTTGGAAGGTAAGAAATAAACTGAAACAAATATTAGTCAACCGTTTGTTTCCAATATTTTTTAAACCCTTTTGTTGAATAAAAAACGGGTTTACCATTTTTAATTTCGGCAATTAGTATTTCGGCACCCAATTGAGCCGCTAATTTTTTTGCTTTTTTAATAGATAATACACTTCCCGCAGTTGCCAGCCAGTCGGCGGTGGTACCATCATTGGCAATGACTGTTACATTGCGCTGATAAGTAACCCCGTAACCCGATCTTGGGTCAATTATATGTGAATATCTTTTTCCGTGATGTTCAATAAACTGGTACGCATCGCCGGAAGTGGTGATTGCTTTGTGTTGCAGCATTAATGTACGGGGCAATAATTCATCCGTAGTTTCCGGAACATTTACCCCAACAGTCCAACCTTTTAAGCCTGGCGGCGTACCACTAATTACAATATCTCCGCTGGCGTTTACCAATGCCTGGTTAATTTGTTGGCTATGTAAATAATCAATTACTTTTTGTGCAATGTATCCTTGTGCAATTCCACCCAAATCCAGTTGCATGCCGGTTTGGCTGAGTGTTACTTTTTTATTGATTGTGTCAAGTGTTAGTTTATTAAAGCCAGTTAATTTTTTGGCAGATTGAACTGCTTCATCTGTTGGAAACTGTTTTGCCTTTCTACATTTTCGCCAAAATTTTGACAGAGGTCCAATGGTAATGTCAAAAGCACCTTCACTTTTATCAAATGCATTTTTTGCCTTTAAAAGGATATCGAACATTGCAGGAGAAACAGGTACTGCTTCATCTTTGCGGCCTGCAGAGAGGCTTAATTTTGATAGCTCACTGCTATCTATATAATCGCTAAAAATAAATACAAAGGAATCTACCAGTTTAAAGCATTGCTTTGCAAGATGGCTTGCCTGTGTGCTGTCATTTGTATAAAAAATGATGGAAAACGGAGAACCCATTTTTGGTTCTGAATAGGAAAATCGCTTTTGTTGTGCATTTCCTTTAATAGCAATGCATATAAAAGCGGCAACAAGAAATACCCGGCTAAACAATATTTAATTTTTTATAAATGAATGTTGGTAAATTTAAGCCACAAAAAATATAAACTATGCAACGAAGAAAATTTATGCAGCAATCTTTAATGGCAAGTGGTGCTTTATTAACATCATCCGCCACTGTATTTGCAAAAGCCAATGTTGAAAATAGTAGTCCGGGTGAAAAACCCTTTCGTCTTAATTATGGCATACATCATGGGATGTTTCAAAACCATGCCGGCGATGATTTTATCGATCAGATAAAATTTGCGTATGACAATGGTTTCAGGAGTATTGAGGATAATGGGATGAGTGGCCGCCCGGAAGACCAGCAGAAAAAAATTGGTGACACGCTAGCCAAACTCGGTATGGCAATGGGTGTATTTGTGCAGCCAGGCTTAGGCAATGACAGTAATATGCTTGCTTCAGGCAAAGCCGACCAGGTTGAAAAGTTTATAGCATCCTGCAAGCAAGCCGTTGAAGTTGCCAAACGTCTCAATAGTAAACTGGTAACAGTGGTGCCCGGAGATTTTGCACGCAGCCTGCCTATAGGTGTGCAAACAGGTAATGTAATTGAAGCGGTAAAAAAAGGAACTGCCATTTTGGAGCCGCATGGTATCATCATGGTGCTGGAGCCACTCAGTGACAACCCCGACCTGTTTCTGCGAACACCCGACCAGGCTTATGCTATTTGCAAAGCGGTGGGTAGTCCATCCTGCAAGATATTATATGATATGTACCATGTGCAGCGTAACCAGGGCCACATCATCCCTACACTCGACCTGGTGTTTGATGAAATTGGTTATTACCAGATTGGCGATAACCCCGGCCGTAACGAACCCGGCACTGGTGAGATGAATTACAAAAATATCTTTAAACACATTTACAATAAAGGGTATAGAGGCGTGTTGGGGATGGAGCATGGCAATGCAGGCAAAGGCAAAGAAGGAGAACTGGCGTTGATAAAAGCTTACCGTGAGGCGGATGATTTTATGTTATAAATACACGAATTTTTTTCACGAATTCCACGAATTAATACAAAGCCTGGCTTTTAATTCGTGGAATTCGTGTTTTATAATTCGTGCTATAAAGTAAGCGCTAATATTTTTCCCTGATGCCTTCTAAAAATTTTTCTTCAGCCCGGCGTACTTTTGTGGCGCGGCCCTGGAATTGGTTGGTTAAAATGGAAAAGATTATCCACCTGCCTTTTTTTGTTTGTAAATAACCGCTGATGGCAATATGGTTGCTGAGGCTGCCGGTCTTGGCATAAATGTAGCCACTGTCTTTTTGATAATAATTTTTAAAAGTGCCCGATCCGCCGGTTGGCAAAATTGCCTTTAGCCTTTCTATACCAAACTCGTTTTTCATTTTGTTCAGTAAATAAACAAATGATTGCGGGCTGAACAAATTGTACCGGCTAAGTCCGCTGCCATCTACCCAGCGTGGCTTTTGAGGGATATCTTTTAAATCTGTATTAAGCAATGTATCAATCATTGCTTCGTCACTCATATATCCCAGGTGTTCATTACTTGCCATCAGTAAGGTTTGCTCTGCAAAAAAATTATCACTGTTGTACATCATTGGTTTAAACAAAGAGTCGGTTGGCTGAGAGTAAATTTTCAATAAGTTTTTATCCTTGTTAACCACACTATTGCTGCTATCAGTAATAGTTACTTTCGTGTGTAGTGTATCGGATAAAAACGCAACTATTTCCCGTGAACCTGTAACGAAAGGTATTTCATATTTTTTGTTGCCGGATGGAGTTGAACCTGTTGTTAAAGTAAGGTCATTGCTATCCCATTTGCGGGAGAGTACATTTTCATAGGAGCCTATTTTGCTTTGAATATGTAAGAGGATATTTTTTGGAATTACATTGAAAGTATCGCCACTGGCAAATACGGTTGCAAGGTTGCTGTAAATTGGAAACTCACTTCTTTGTACCATGTAAGCGTCCATGTAATCATCCCAGGCCCATCCAAATCCCAACGCATCAGTAAAATGAGCTGTATTGTATGCTATGTTATTGCTTTTATTTAAGAAATCAAATACCGGTTGTTGTTTAAAATCAGGGTGTAAAAAACTTGGGTCGCCGGTTGGATAGATGATTAGCTCATTGTCTTTTTGCTGGTATCTTAGGCCAATTAAACTATCGCCTAAATATTTCATGCCGGCATACAACGAAAACAATTTTACATTACTTGCAGGAACATAAAACTTAGCGGCTTCATAATTATACCAGTATTTATCAGTGGCAGGTTCGTAAATGCTGATGCCGATATGCCCGGTGTTGATGATGGAATCTTTCAACAAAAGCCTGTGAGCCTGTTTGGAAATTTGTTTTGATACAGAACAGGAAGAAACAAGTAGCACAGCGCAACAGATGCCAACTAATAAATTAAAAAACTTTTTGAATGATTTGAATATACTTCCATTCGAAAGCGGCAGATACACATAGGTATGCGGATGAAAGGATCCTTCGTGGTGGACGATGCTACTATGAAAAACAATGCTTGTATTTTTATTTAGTTGGCAATTAATCTTCATTGCTATTTTTTTAATAAAAAATCTTCGTTGCCGGTTTATCTAATTCCTTTCCTGTGTTCTTAGCCAACGCTCGGGAATTTCATTTCGGCTGGCACTAACATAGTCGTTGTAGCTACAGGCAATGATTTTTTTGTCGGGCAATTCCATCCACCAACGGCCAGTTTTACGGCTTTGCAAAAACCTTGTATGAACCTCAGCAAATACCGTGTGGTACTCATTAAAATTAGAACTGTCTTCCAGTAAAGCTTCCTGTTTGCTACGGCTTTTGCCATCTATAAAATACCACAACATCTGTGCTATTTGTTTAGCTGTTAAATCATGAATATCTGACCTTGGCTGGTAACCATAAATACCAAAACTACTTATGTTGGTGCTAAGGCCTGCATATCTTGTAAGCATACATGCTTCTTCACCGGTTAGCCCATTAGGACTGCATTCGTTTGCCGGTGCATCGCTGTTTTTTAAGGCATTGATATCAAAACTTATTAAATGGCTGTTGCGTAAAACCGGTTCCATTTCGTCAATACTTTCTTTAACCTTGCCTACTCTAAAACAATCAAAACGAAGCTTGTCCATGGTTTCCAGCATGCGGGGGTGAACCAGGTAACTTTGAAATCCAATATGGTTGTAATGCTTTACCAGGTTGGGTTCGCCGGTAAGCATTTCAAGTAAAAAATTTTCGCTTCTTAAGGCACTTTCTCCCCGCAAATCGATGGTGGCATCAATACAGGTTGCCTCTATTACTTTTTGCAATTTTACGTAGGCAAAATATTGTGCTAACGTAATATCATGCGATCCTCCTAACAATACAACTGTTTTATTGAGCCTTAATAATTCTGACAACACAGTTGATATGGCAGCAAAACTATCCTGCAAGGTGGCACCGGTTTTTATATTGCCAATGTCTGCAAGGGTAATATCGGTATGCCAGTAATGTAACTGAAATAATTGTTTGCGGATTATATCAGGCGCATCATTGCAGGCATCAAATACGCCGCTGCCTCTTGATTCGCCAACACCTACCAGCACAATATCTGCGGTTTCAAGGTTGGGTATTTCCCCTTCGTTAATTAAAATATGTTTGGCTATTTGTCCGTCAGTATATCCTCTGTCGTCATTTAAACTATGGATATTTATGGGTAATAGAAAATCGTGTAGGTCGTACATCCTTTTTTTAATTTGCAGCAAACTTAATACTTACTCCGATACTAAGTACTAAGTACTCACTACTTAGTACTTAGAACCACACATTTCCTTATTTTTGCAGCATGGACGATTTATTAGAAAAGATCAATAATTACAAGACCGAAATAAGTGACTTCATTGCAGAAAAAGCGGAGGAGACGGAAGCATTCAGAATTAAATATTTAGGTACCAAAGGGTTGGTGAAAGAGGTGATGGGCGAAATGAAAAATGTAGCTGTGGATAAAAAAAGAGAATTCGGGCAGATAATGAACGAATTTAAATTATTTGCAGAAGCAAAATACGATGCACTGAAAGCTGTAACCAGCAATGACAGCCAGGCTGCGGAGGCAGGAGAGGATCTTTCTTTACCGGCAGATCAGTTGCCATTGGGTAGCCGTCACCCAATTAGCCTTGTACGTAACAGAATTGTTTCTATATTTCAGCGCTTAGGTTTTGCAGTAGCAGAAGGGCCCGAAATTGAAGATGACTGGCATAATTTTACCGCATTGAATTTACCCGAAAATCATCCTGCACGTGATATGCAGGATACTTTTTACATCAACCAAAATCCTGACTGGTTATTGCGCACGCATACCAGTAGTGTGCAGGTAAGAGAAATGGAAAAAGGCAAATTGCCGATCCGGATTATTTGCCCTGGCCGTGTGTACCGCAATGAAACTATTAGTGCAAGAGCGCATTGCTTTTTTCACCAGGTAGAGGGTTTGTACATTGCAGAAAATGTTTCGTTTGCCGATTTAAAACAAACCCTGTATTTTTTTGTGCAGGAAATGTTTGGTAAAGAGGTGAAGATTCGTTTCAGACCAAGCTATTTCCCTTTTACAGAACCAAGTGCAGAGATGGATATCAGTTGCTTAATTTGTGGAGGTCCGGGTTGTAATATATGTAAGCATACCGGCTGGGTAGAAATTTTAGGTTGCGGTATGGCGCACCCTAATTTATTGGATAACTGTGGTATTGATAGTAATAAATATACCGGCTTTGCTTTTGGTATGGGTGTAGAAAGAATTACAATGTTAAAATACCAGATAAAAGATCTTCGCTTATTTAGTGAAAATGATGTTCGTTTTTTAAAGCAGTTTACCGCAGCGGTATAATAATGAATTATTTGGTTAAGATAAATTTAGCCACACGAAAATTATGTTTAAAGCCTAAAGGCATTTAAGTTGCTTTTAGGCTTTGTTGTTTGTAGCCCATATTGCTTCATTTTTATATTTGTAGAAATACTTCCTCAACAAAAATATTTTATGTTTCCACTATCTTGTTTTCTTCCTCAATCAGCAGCATAGTTTTTATGGCATCCTAATTGCCTTTTCCCAGTAAAACAAAGTATTTATTTATGAGGAACCTATTAAGATTAACCACCGCTTTTATTGTAATAATAACACTATCCTGCTGTTCAGTGTCAAAAGAAGCAGGTTCAATAAAGAAAAAAATTAACGGCAACTGGATGCTGGAAACCATTACCACAGAAGGGATCAACGGTAAGGTTACTGCCACAGTTTTTAATGAGGCTTCTTTTAAATGTTTTATTGGAAGTTCATGGAATTTTATATCATCTAATAGTATGGGTAACTATAGTATCAATGCCAGCGGCACCGATTGCAGCACGCTTACCCGTGCAATAAGGTGGTCAATTTATGAACCTAAAGGTGAGGCAAAGCAGTTGCAGTTTAAGCGATTGGATGATAAAAAAAATTCAATGGACAATGGCGATGGCTTTCGTTTGGAAATTTCACAGTTAACAGCAACTGCCATGCAATTAAAATCGCATATTTTATTTGAAGGAAAGCCTACTGCCTATGTTTACAATTTCGTAAAAAAATAAATTTTAAAAATAGCACATGAAAAAATTAATTGGACATTTAGTATTGGTGTCAGCTACAATCTTAACTATTTTGCCAGGTTGCAGTACAACAAAAAAAATGAATAACAAGCAAAAGGGAGCAACAGTTGGAGCTGCAAGTGGTGCTGCTATCGGTGGTGTAATTGGCAATAATGTAGGCAAAAAAGGGAACACTGTTTTGGGTGCG
This sequence comes from Ferruginibacter sp., assembly GCA_043782265.1. Classification (GTDB taxonomy): domain Bacteria; phylum Bacteroidota; class Bacteroidia; order Chitinophagales; family Chitinophagaceae; genus Ferruginibacter. Next base: position 10,551 of record JAYWAU010000217.1, read on the forward strand.
CTGATTGGTGCAGTTGTAGGTGGTGTTGCAGGTGGATTGATTGGCGATAAAATGGACAGGCAGGCAGAAGCCATTAAAAATGAAGTGCCCGGTGCCCAGGTTACAAGGGTTGAAGAAGGGATCAATATAACCTTTGACGAAAAAAATCCTGATGGAAGTAATGCAGGTGTTTTTTTTCCTACCAATCAATTTGGCATTACTGCAAATTCAAAACTTTCGTTGGATAAATTGGTAAAAATATTCAATCAATACACGGAAACGAATATTTTGGTTGAGGGGCATACTGATAATGTAGGTACATCCCCGTATAATTTGTCACTGTCACAAAGAAGGGCTGACGCAGTGGGTGATTTTTTAAAAGCCAATGGCATTAAGTCACAAAGATTAACCATTAAATGGTACGGCGAAACACAGCCCAAAGCAGACAATACAAGCGATGCCGGCAGGGCAACAAACAGAAGGGTTGAGTTTGCTGTAACAGCCAACGATAAAATGAAAGCAGATGCTAAGCAAGCTGCTCAAAAGAATTAATAAAGTGCAATTCGGTGTTGGTTTTTTTAACTGTTATGTGGTTTGAGATTTTTCGAAAAGAGAAGCCTATAAATTGCATAACAGTTTTTATTTTAAACCTTAATAAAACCAGCTATTTTACTTTTAGTGCAGAGAGGTTATCTTCGTAACTAAATACAACAACAGCTAAATATGATTCTTGTTACTGGTGGCAGTGGTTTATTAGGAAAAGAAATAATTACCCAACTGCTTGCGCAGGGGAAAAAAGTAACTGCCATTTACAATAAAACTTTGTTGCCCGAATTTAATTCTGCTAACTTAACTTCTTTTCAATGCGATATTTTAGATGTGGTTGGACTGGAAGAACTGATGCAAAAAGGGATATCACAGGTATACCATTGTGCCGCTATTGTTACGTTTGATCCTAAACGAAAAAGAGAATTATTTAAAATAAATATTGAAGGAACAGCGAACATAGTGAATGCAGCGTTAGCGGCCGGCGTTTCAAAAATGGTTCATGTAAGTTCAGTAGCAGCCTTGGGTAGAGTAAAAGAAGACAAGCCTATTAAGGAAAATATGGTATGGACCGAAGAGACGAGTACCAGCAATTATGGCGAAAGCAAATATTTAGGTGAGCTGGAAGTGTGGCGTGGCATTGGGGAAGGATTGGATGCTGTTATTGTAAACCCTGTAATAATTTTAGGTGCAGGAGATTGGCAGGGCGGAAGTTCACAAATTTTTAAGTCTGCTTATGATGAGTTTCCCTGGTACACAGAAGGTGTAAATGGGTTTGTTGATGTACGGGATGTAGCTGTCATTATGATTCAATTAATGGAAAGTAATGTATCGGCCGAACGATTTATTATTAGTGCAGCAAGTAAAAGTTATCGTGAAATATTTAGTTTAATTGCCACTGCATTTAATAAAAAAGTACCCCATAAAAAAGTTACCCCGCTCATTGCAAAAATAGTATGGCGGGTGGAAGCTTTTAAAAGCCGCTTTACAAAGAAGGCACCTTTACTCACTAAGGAAACAGCCGCCTCTGCACTGGAAAAATTGTACTACGATAATACCAAACTAAAACAATTTTTACCACAATTTAGTTACCGCATTATGGAAGAAACAATTGCACAAACCTGCGCTGCATTGCAACAAAAGCTTAACAACCGATAAGCTACATTTGGTTTAACAATTGAATGCAATAATTTTCTGAATCAGTACAATTGTAACAACTTGTAAAATTTTAGCTGTATTTCATCGTTTAGCTTTTATTTCTTTTTAATCCGCTATTGTGCAACTGCCAATAACTACTTTAAATAAATATCAAATGAAAAAAGTCCTCCTCTTTTTATACATACTTTTTGCAGCAGGCAACATCATGGCCCAGTCAGATGCATTTCTTATAACGGGAAAAGTATTGGATGTCGCCACCAAATTACCCTTGCAGGGCGCTTCTGTATTTGCACAAAATACAACCAATGGTACAGCAACCGATCAGCAGGGAAACTTCACCCTTCGGTTGTTGAATGGTGGCTATGATCTCATCATTACTTTTACCGGATACCAAACTGTAAACAGGCGCATCACCACCGCAGATGCATTGGATAAAAATATTGTGATTGAAGTGGCACAAAAAGAGAAGGCGCTGGAAGACGTAGTAATAAAATCAAGCAATGAAGTAAAAGACGGACTGGAAAAATATGGCAGTTTTTTTGAAGAAAACTTTATTGGTAAAACAGCCAACAGCAGCCAGTGCAGTATTAAAAATAAAGAGGTACTTAAATTCTATTATTACAAAAAGAAGAATCGTTTAAAGGTATTGGCAACAGCACCATTGGAGATTGAAAACAATGCATTGGGGTATAGTATAAAATACACACTTGATTCATTTACGCATGAGTATGCATCCCAGCTAAGTACTTACTCGGGATACCCATTATTTAAAGACATGCAACCTACAGATGAAGCACAAAGAGTAAGCTGGAATAACAATCGCCTTAAAGCTTATTTGGGATCAACCTTGCATTTTATGCGGAGTGTTTATAATAAAAGAATTAAAGAAGAAGGATTTGAAATTCAGCTGTTGGCAAAAAATAATGATGCTGAAACAGCTATACCTGTGGCAGATTTTTATGGTGCATTAAATTATAGTAAAAACGATAGCACCCAATTGGTAGAGATAACACCCAATCAGCAGAACCTTGCCGTTTTGTACAATAAAGAAGCACCGGACCCATTGTATATTTCGCAATCGGGTGACGTGGCAAGGAAGTTTCAACTTTCTATATTAACCATTGCTCCAGAGCAGGCCGTAGGTATTGAACAGAATGGCTACTTTTTTGATCAGAACGACATTACCATTAATGGCTACTGGACCTGGCAAAAAGTAGCAGATGTACTGCCGTATGATTTCAGACCACA
>JAYWAU010000218.1:0-4912 GCA_043782265.1 Ferruginibacter sp.
CGGCACACGATCCTCTTTGCTAAAATCAAAACCAGCAGACCGTTTGGAGAGTTCATTCCATACCAGGTTTTTCTCTGTGATGTCTACCTGCGCAGGTAACGTAGTGTAAGGTGTTAAGTCGGGTATTGCAGTAAAGCAGCGCCAGAGTGGTGTTGCTGCAGCATCGTACTGACTCATAGGAGCAAGGCCTAAAATTAATTCCATTGTACGCAATATGCCGCTGGTGGTGTAGGGCGTGTGGTCAACAAAATTTCTTTTTACATAAGGTCCGGCTATGTACACAGGACTGCGGTGAGCATCTACATGATCGGGACCGTTTTGTGCATCGTCTTCCAAAATAAAAATAACACTTTCTTTCCACACAGGGCTTTTACTAAGATAATCGATAAACATTCCTACAGCAAGATCATTATCGGCCACATGTGCAAAGGGAGTTGGCCTGCCATTGCTCATTCCTTCGGTATGGTCGTTTATTAAACGAAAGGTATTTAATTGTGGCAATGCGTTGATGGCAATAAGTGAATCGAAATCTCTTTTCCATTGACCCACCCTTGTTGTGTCTCTAACATGCTGGTCCCAACTTGTATAGTAAGTACAAAAGTGATTTTCCAATACCGGGATATTGGCTTTGTAATCGTCTGCAAACTCGCCGTAGGTGCGGTAACTAACACCGGCTTTTTTGCAGGCACCCCAGATAAAATCACCTTTATTATTTGCCACTTTTCTAGTTCCTTCTGCATCATATTCACCTCCTCGGCCACCGTAGCTGGTAACCCAGTTTTTTTCGAGGTAATCAGTGGCATAAGCACCGAGGCTCCAGTTGTGCCCATCCGCACTAACTTCTCCATCTACATAAAAATTATCCAGCAATACAAAATCTTTTACCAGTTTGTGTTGATTGGGAGTTACTTTCTCTCCAAATAAAACTAGGCTTGTATCGCCGTTGCCTTCCTTTACATCACCCAATACCTGGTCGTAAGTGCGGTTTTCTTTTACAATATAAAATACATGTTTAATGGGAGAAGGATCGCCAATTTTTTGTGGAATGGGGTTACCTGCTTCCCCTTTGCTCATTAATTCTTTTCCTTTTGTGTAAGGCGTATTGCGGTATACCTGTTGCGAATACACGCTCAATTGTTCCGGAGTTGGTTCATCAATAATACTCATCGTGCCGGTAAACAATCCGCCAATGTATTGCTCTTTTACCTGCGTGATTTTATCATCGCCCTGAAAAACAACTTTCCTTTTTTTTAATGGATTGGGACCATTTGGATTTGCCAGAGAAGAAAACCCTTTTCCATTGGTTACCCATATTTTTTTACCAATTACTTTTACACAGGTGGGGTACCAGCCAACCGGTATAAAACCTTTCGACTGGCTAAACCCAGGTTTACTAACATCAAAAACAGCCACGCTGTTGTTATCAGCATTGGCGATGTACAATGTTTTTTCATCTGAACTTAAAGCAACTGCATTGGCAGTACTTCCAGGAGGAGCAGCTGCAAACAAGGAAGAGGAAAGTGTTTCTATTACTTTGGTATTTTTTACATCAATCACACTTACTGAATTATCATTGGCATTGGCTACAAATAAATATTTTCCGTTCGCCGTTCTGCAAATATCATTTGGGTTATCGCCTACTGCAATTTCTGTATGGATGCTATTTTTTTGCGTATCAAAAATCAATATTTTATCGCAACCCCAGCAACTGATATAGAGCTCTTTTTTATTGGGCGATAGTAAACAGGTATAGGCTTCTGCAGGCAGTTTTATTTGTTGGGTTATTTTTTTTGTAGTCAGGTTGATGAGGTAAAGGGAGTTGTTATCTTTTGTAACTACGTACAATAAATGTTTAGCATCATCAATGGCAATACCCGCCGGAGAAATTTTATTGGGCCATTTGGCACCCAGCGAAATGCTGTCTTTTAATTGCAGTTTATTTTTTACAATGGCGTATTGAAGAATCCAGTTATCGTTGCCTCCACTCGCATATAAATATTTTTCATCGCTGCTAAATTGAAGGCCCAGCCAACTTTTAGCAATTTCAATATTGTCCAGTATTTTTTCTGTTTGCACATCAATCAACTGAAGGCTTTGGGTGCTTTGTCCGTTGTTGGTAACAGCCATTAGTTTTTTACTTTTACTAACCGCCATATTAAGAGGCAGATCGCCCAATGGCAAGATTTTGCCAGCGGGAGATAGTTGCCAGCCATTGGGCAAAGTAACTGTTTGTTGAGCATGGCTAACTGCTACTAAAAGGAACATTGCAAAACTGGTACAAATCTTTTTCATAAAATAAAATTAAATGAGCAATAAAGGTACAAAATACCTGTGTGCTGTAATGGATTGGTACATTAACTTATGATGAGGAAATGCTTGCTTTGCCTTCTTGCTGCTATGGGATAAGAAACGGGGCTTTTTATCCTTAATAAGTATTATTGCTTTACTTACTTCATTTGCATTTTGTTGAAGCTGAAATAAAAAATAAATAGTTTGCCGGTTTTAATTGATCACTGGTCGTAGTATTGTTGTAATTTAAATTTTAAAACTACAACTATGAGATTGGTACTTTCTTTATTGGCTGCTTTTTTAATGATAACCACCTACGCTCAAAAAATAACGGTGTTAAAGTGCGGACAGGTATTGGATGTACGCACAGGACAATTGAACCAGCATGTTGAAATTATTGTGAAAGGGAATAGCATTGAAAGCATTTTACCACCTGGTGTCGTTGCCAAAATAAAAACTGATACAGTTATTGATCTTTCTGCTTACACTGTGCTTCCTGGTCTTATTGATTGCCATACACATGTGTTGTTACAGGGGGATATTACTTCAGAAGATTATGATGTTCAATTACTGAAAGAATCAATTCCTTATCGTACTATCAGGGCTGTCAGAAGCGGCGGTATTGCATTGCAAAATGGGTTTACTACCATTCGTGATCTTGGTACAGAAGGTGCTGGCTTTGCTGATGTTGACGTAAAAAAAGCCATCAATAATAAAGTAGTACCGGGGCCAAGAATGTTTGTGTCTACACTTGCTATCAACACAACGGGTCATTACCCGATGAGCGAAAAAGAATACGCATGGGAACTTACTATGCCCAAGGGCCTTCAGGAAATAACAGGTGCAGATGAAGCTCGCAGGGCGGTGAGGGAACAAATTGCCCATGGCGCCGACTGGATAAAAATTTATGCCGACAGAGGTTATTACAAATTAGCCGATGGCAGTTACCGGAGCAGTCCAAATTTTACTACGGATGAAATTACAGCAATCGGTGATGAAACAATCCGCAACCGCAGAAAACTGGCTGCACATGCAGTTACCAGGGATGGTATTATTGCCGCCATCAATGCAGGCGCTTCTTCAATAGAGCATGGCTTTGGTATGGATGATGAATGCATGGCACTGATGGTGCAAAAGAAAGTGTATTGGTGCCCCACCATTTATGTAAACGATTATGTTGCCGATGGCCGTGCAAAAGCCGGCAGCCCGATTAATAAATATTTTTCAGAATCTGAACCGGCCCTATTTAAAAAAGCGATGAGCGCAGGCGTAAAAATTGCCTACGGTACTGATATTGGTGGCTACGACTGGAACTTGCCTGAAGCAAAAGATTTTGAGTTTATGGTGCAATATGGTTACACCCCTTTACAAGCTTTGCAAACTGCTACCATTAATGCAGCCGACTTGCTGGGGCAACCTGTATTGGGAGAATTAAAGGTTGGAAACCTGGCTGATATTATTGCAGTAAAAAGCGATCCCCTTAAAAATATACAGGTATTGAGCGATGTTAAATGGGTAATGAAGGATGGTGTTGTTTACAAAACTCCGGTTAAATAATTTCTACCTTTATGGCTAAACATACCGGCAACTGTAGAATAAATTGCACTCTTTCTTTTTTTAATTCCCGTTATTCAATCTGTAAGGATGGCTGGCATGGTTTTAATAGATTTTATTAAAACTATTATTTTGAAAAACAAAGATATTCTCTCCATTCTAAAAATTAACAGAAAAAAAGTTAGACAATTTGCCAGAAAGCAAGTTCAATATATTTATACCGAGGCCGATTTGGGAGAGGGATTACTAGATGCAGGTATTGAGTTACCTTATCAAATCATTTTACGGGATAGAAAGTCTAAGTTAGTAAAGTCAATTGCAGATGCCATGGACATGCCACTTTACAGAAATAAGAATATAGAAGTACCAAATGTTGCCGAAGATTTTAGTTACGCATATTATCGCTCATAAAATCTTTGTTTAATTCAAGATAATTTTTCTTTAAAAATATCTTTTATAAACAAAAGATATTTTGATTTGAGCTTACAATACAAATTCAATTTTACTCCATTTCTCGGTTAAATGTGTGTCATAAATACCATGACTGTTTAAAGCCATGGCAGGGTGTGGCATTACTTCCTGGCCACTCACCATCAGTTTTTGAAATCTTCCTAAAAACATATTCCATATATCCCCGTTATTGGGTGGAATAGATCTCCCATCTGCAAGAAGTTGAAGGCTCTTCCAGGGTATTGCAATTTCCAAACTCCAGCCTTTGTCAATATCACTATTATCATTCAGAGTACCATCTATTTGAACGGCTGTTTGTAAACCCGGCATATCAAAGTTGGTAAACGCCCAACGTACACCCCGGAGATGAGTGCCCTTCCAAAAACTGGCGCCACTGCGATCGTAGTCGCCGCCAAAAGTATATGCTTGTAGCTGGTGCACATCAAACTGAGGGATGTCGAATTTACCATCGCTTTTGTATGCGTCTTTCCATATAAAAAACACTTCGTATAAAGTATTTGCCGCATTCACTTCAAACTCGTAATAACAATTTCTGCCGTCAATAAATACTTCCAGGTCGCTTTCTAAAAAAACGATACTATCTCTCTCTGTAAGCATT
>JAYWAU010000219.1:0-4905 GCA_043782265.1 Ferruginibacter sp.
TTATCTCCTTGCTTATAAGAGCTAAAATCTAAGTTTTCTCCTTCAGCTTTAAAATATTTATTTAATAAACTATTTGCAAGAATTACGGTTACGGGAAGATTAGTATATGGATTAAAGGTCTTAACTAACGAATAAGTTATGTTTGGACCAACGGTTAAACCAAGATTTGAAGGTAAGGTCCATGGCGTTGTAGTCCAAGCAAGAAAAAACACTTCAACAGCAGTTGAATCAATAATTTCTTTTGTTAGTTTCATTACGTCAATATTAAAACCAGCTAAAGCAGCTTTAAAGATTTTATCTAGCGTTTTTCTATTACGAAAATCGTAGAGGTCATCTGGTCGTTCTACTTTAAACATGGCCACTATGCTCGTATCCTTCACATCTTTATAAGTTCCCGGCTGATTTAATTCGTGAGAACTTAAACCTGTACCGGCCGCCGGTGAATACGGCTGTATACTTATACTTTCGTATAATAAACCCTTTTTATAAAGTTGACTTAAGCACCACCATAATGTTTCTACATAATTGTTCTCGAAAGTCACATATGGATTATTGAGATCAACCCAATAGCCCATTTTTTTTGTTATATCGTCCCACTTATCTTTAAATTTTAAGACCTCTCTTCGGCAGGTTGCATTGTATTCCTCAATGGAGATCTTTTTACCGATGTCTTCTTTGGTTATTCCTAATAATTTTTCCACTCCAAGTTCTACAGGCAAACCATGCGTATCCCATCCACCTTTGCGTTTTACCTGAAAACCCTGCATTGTTTTGTACCTGCAAACAAGGTCCTTCAAGGTTCTGGAAATTACATGGTGAATACCTGGCATACCATTGGCACTTGGCGGGCCCTCATAAAATACAAAAGGGGGGTGGCCTTCTCTTAGATTAACACTTTTTTCAAAAGCGTAATTTTTTTTCCATTTTTCCAGTATCTCTTCACCTATAACAGGTAAATTCAGTTGCTGGTATTCTTTATATTTGGCTGACATATAATTTCCTTCAATCTTACTTTAAAATGTTTGCAAAGGTAGTAAAATAGGCTTGTTTGAAGCAATCAAAAAATATAACGTTGTTAAATTCAGTACTTATTTTTTGAAGTTTTGCACATTATTTTCATTTGGCATAGTATTGGCTTTCATTTAATCTGATAAAGAAAAGATATTTTCAAAATATATAGAACTGTTTTGCCTGATTTAGGTTTACATTTTTGCTGGTTTAGGGTTTTATTAGGGTAAAGACGGGGGTAATCCTACTCCCGTTATTTTTTAAAAAATCAATACTATCAGTTTTCATCCAATTATTCATATTGTGTTCTAAATAATTAATCAATCAAAATCCATTTAAAGCCATTCTTTTAACGATTCTTTTGATGAAAATCAAAAATTGTTTTTAAATAAAAAGGCATTCTAATTTTTTAGAATGCCTTTTTATTTATCTAAAATATAGTTATTTATCTAAGTAAAAGTTCGCAAGGTTTAATACCGGTATGTTTTTTAAAAGCAGTACTAAAATGTGAAATGGAAGAATACCCAAGTAACATAGATACTTCCGTTACACTTAGTCCCTTTTCATATAAAAGGTATTTTGCATGTTCCATACGTTGGCTTTGATAAAAATCAAAAATAGTAGTACCAAACATTTCTTTAAACCCCTTTTTTAGATAACATTCATTAATAGCAACCTTACGGCTTAATTCCTTAATTGTGAGGGGTTCGCCAATATGTTGCAGCAAAACTTCTCTTGCTTTTGAAATTTTTTCTCTATCTGCCTCGTTGGCTAAAAACTTACAGGTGAATATTTCTTCTTTGTCACCTAACATACAATCCATGCTATACAATAACAGGATTTGCGTTTGGGCATTCACAAAAATATTTTCTAATGTATCAGTGTAGTTATGATTAAGTAATCCTTCAATAGCCATCCTTGTTTTACCGCAAAGAGGTAATGTTTTAGAAAAAGAAAGAGGATGGGTAAATGAAAGTACTTCATCAGATATATTCCGTTGCTTTTTACCTCCTACAAATTGGGTTAGATAGACAGGTTTAAAACTAAAGCTCAACACGTCAATACTATGTACTTTTTCTAAACAGGTTTTGGAGGCATTTAGCTTACAAAAATCACATTCGGCCTGTTTTTCACGACAATATACATTTCCTGTAACACAAAATCTTAATTCAAGATAATGTGCATCGGGATTGTTTTTTTCATAATGATAAACAAGCATGCCTGTATCTTCCATATTCCATTGCGGCTCTTTTCGGTAGCGTTTAATTTCATAATGTACAGACCCTGGCACAGAACGATTAATATCTTGCAACACATCTAATTCATTGTACATGAATGCTTGCCTGTGAGCAATGTTTAATATGTCTATTTCTTGATTCATTGATAAATTTCGATGCAAATATACAGTAGATTTACTAATTTATGAGCTTTGAAATGTCATAAGATTGTTCTTTTTAAAGAAGAATTTAGCGTTTAGAAATAATAAAAACCACTGCAAAGATTATATTCATCAAGATAGGGATCTTATTCAAAACAAATTATTTATTCACTATTGCAGCGATAGTAATTTATTAAAAATTAAGACACTTTTTTTGTGGAAATCTTTGTATAAATCATTCGCTGAAAGAAGTGTTTTAATTGCCTTAAACCCCTGATTTATCTTATATTTGCAAGAATTTGGATTTTGACAATTTTAAAGAGAATTTGCACCTAATTATGAGTACAGAAATAGAAGAATTAATACCAGTAGAAATACCATCTGTTACTGGTGGATATGAAGCAGACAGCATACAGGTTTTAGAAGGATTAGAAGCAGTGCGCAAACGCCCGGCTATGTATATTGGAGATATTGGAGTAAAAGGACTCCATCATCTTGTTTACGAAGTTGTAGATAATTCCATTGATGAAGCTTTGGCCGGTTATTGTAAAAATATTACTGTAACCATAAACGAAGATAATTCTATTACAGTGGAAGACGATGGGCGAGGTATACCAACTGGTATGCATACGAAAGAAAACCGCAGTGCATTAGAAGTTGTAATGACCGTTTTGCATGCTGGTGGAAAGTTTGATAAAGGATCTTATAAAGTATCCGGCGGTTTGCATGGTGTTGGTGTTAGTTGTGTTAATGCATTAAGTATTAAACTGCATGTTACCGTAAGAAGAGAAGGCAAAAAATTTGAACAGGAATATTCCAAAGGGGTACCCCAATATTCTGTAAGGGAAATCGGAACTTCTGACACTACAGGAACAAGGGTTCATTTTTGGCCAGACATGAGCATTTTTACAGAAAGTGTTTATAAAAGAGAAATCCTGGAAGGTCGTTTAAGAGAGTTGGCGTTTTTAAATAGAAAAATAACCATCACATTACATGACCTTAGGGAAAAAGAAGATGATGGAAATACTTACTCCAAAACTTTTTACAGTGAAGGCGGAATTGTAGAATTTGTAGAAATGCTTGATAAAAATGCCAACAGAAATGCGTTACTGCCAACCGTTATTTATTGCGATGGCCATGATGCCAATAGCAATGTAATGGTAGAAGTTGCCATGATGTATAACACAGGTTATCAGGAGCATTTATTTAGTTACGTAAATAATATCAATACCATTGAAGGTGGAACTCATGTGGCTGGCTTTCGTCGCTCCATCACCAGGGTTTTTAAAAGCTATGGCGAGAAGGAAGGGATGTTTGAAAAAGCAAAAGTTGAAATTGAAGGGGATGATTTTAGAGAAGGATTAAGCGCCATTATATCTGTCAAAGTACCCGAACCTCAATTTGAAGGTCAGACCAAAACTAAACTAGGTAATAGTGAAGTAATGGGGGTGGTAGACAGTACTTTAAGCAGGGTGCTGGTGGCTTATTTGGAAGAAAATCCTAAAGATGCAAAAATCATTATTCAAAAGGTAATATTGGCTGCACAGGCAAGGGCCGCTGCAAAAAAAGCCCGTGAAATGGTACAACGCAAGAGTGTACTTACCGGAGGAGGCCTACCTGGGAAATTAGCAGACTGTAGTGATAAAGATCCTCATCGTTGTGAATTGTACCTTGTGGAAGGAGATTCGGCAGGCGGAACTGCCAAGCAGGGAAGAGACAGAAGTTACCAGGCGATATTACCATTGAGAGGTAAGATTTTGAATGTAGAAAAGGCAATGGAGCATAAGATTTATGATAATGAAGAAATAAGAAATATGTTCACGGCTTTGGGTGTAAAAATTGGTACGCCTGAAGATCCAAAAGCATTGGATATCTCCAAACTTCGTTATCATAAACTAATTATTATGACAGATGCTGATGTGGATGGCAGCCATATCGCAACATTGATACTGACTTTTATTTTCAGGTACATGAAGGCATTGGTTGAGCAAGGGTATGTCTATATTGCACAACCGCCTTTATATCTTGTTAAAAAAGGGAAAGATCAGGATTATGCCTGGACAGATGAAGAAAGAAAAATATTGATTGCCCGGTTTGGACAGGGTAAAGACGATAGTGTAACTACGCAACGCTATAAAGGTTTGGGTGAAATGAATGCAGAGCAATTGTGGGAGACTACTATGAATCCTGCTACCAGAACTTTGAAGCAGGTAACTATTGAAAGTGCAGCAGAAGCTGACAGAGTATTTAGTATGTTGATGGGGGATGAAGTTCCGCCTAGAAGAGAATTTATAGAAACACATGCCAAGTATGCTAAAATAGACGTTTAAAGCAATTTCATATAAAATGGCAATAAGTAGCTAATTTTTGCTAAACCCAATAATTTATGTAGCTTGTAGCCTGAAGTTTACTACTTCATCGCATATTTACTAACCATAAATTCTACAAAATGTCAAAAATGTTAACAGCCTATTGCATGAAAACGAAAGAAAAAAACGTTCCATTGCAGGATGCAGTAA
>JAYWAU010000220.1:0-4885 GCA_043782265.1 Ferruginibacter sp.
TATGCGGATGATGGTATCTTTTTCAGCATCATAATTATTTATGCGTTGTACATACCCCATATCAGTATAATAATTAGTGCCAAGGGTTGCCACATCTACGATTGAAGAAAATTTTCGGGTATTATAAGCAAACCCGGTTTCCTGGAAATTATTTTGGCTTGAAATGCCCGGCTTAAAAGAATGATGAAAAGCATACCAGCTATTCCATTTACCATCACGGCTGAAATAATCAAAGGTTGCTCCTGCATTTCTACCCCAAGCATTTAATGGATCGTTCTTTTGTTGAGCGGCAGTCTGAAAGTTTTGATGATTCAAAAAATACATTTTAACAACAGACCTTGCCAACACACTTTTATTAAAAGAAACTGCCGAATAATTTTCCGGCGAATAGGATCCTTTTGCGGCTGTTTGCATGCTCATAATTCCAAAGCGGGTAGAGGAATTTAAATTGCCCGACAACCTTGCACCGCCTAAAATGGGAATCGGATTGTTGTTTTTATCCAACCCAATTCTTCTTGAATAGAAAGGGGTAATGACGCCAGGAATACCATACTCCCCAAATATGTCTGCATTTTCTAAAAAGAAAGATCTCTTTTCAGGAAGAAAGATATCGTACCGGGTAAGATTGGTTACCTGCTGGTCTACTTCTACCTGCGAAAAATCTGGGTTAAGGGTAAGGTCTAAATTAACGGCAGAAGTCAGGGTTATTTTACTGTCCAAACCTGCACTGAAACCATATTTGGCAGGAAGCCGATTTTGATGATCAGTTTGTATATTGCTGGTTACAAAAGGTATCAGTACAACGTTTTTGCTGGGGTTGGGCAAAGGTTTGTCCCAAACCAATGAGCCCGTGTACCCCATATTGTAAATTTTAAAATTGGTAGGTACATGAGTCCATCCGGAATATTGGTTGTGCTTCATATCTACCCTTAAAAAATTTATACCCCACAAATCCTTTCCGGGTGGATAGCGAAGAGTTTTAAATGGAATCGCCATTTCTACCGTCCACCTGTCTGTATATTTTTGAGTGGCAGAAAACCATTTATTATCCCAGCTCCATGTTAATTGATTATCCTGATTTAAACTTACCTGGTCTTCAGACTGCGCATTCAACGCATTTACAAAAAAGAAAAAACCGTTTGTATGTACATTTTGTGGATCCAACACCAACCCAACACCGTCATTGTCTATATGTCCGATATCTCTTTTTAAACTTTGGATAATGCTTTTTCCTGAATCGTAACAGGTAAAGGCAACGTACAAATTCTTATCATCATACGCCAATTGAACGGATGTCTTTTTTTCAGGCTTTCCTTCATCGGTAGGAAATTTTAAAAAAAAATCTGTTTTCTTTTCTGCCCTATTCCAAACACTGTCGTCTAATACACCATCAATTTTGACGGGGTTGGCAGAAGTCGCTATATGAATTTGAAATTCAGTTTGAAAATTTTCAACACCAACAGATTGGGCCGACAGATTACAATACGATATAGACAATAGGGCAATTAAAAAAAATAGTTTCATAAAGCGTAAAACTACTAAACAGGTAATTGTAGAAAAAAAATTATTGATGAATGGAAAGATAAAGGCCCTCGTTTAGATTTATTGCGAAGAAAGCAAGTACATATTTAACTTAGCGGCAATATCATCCCATATTCTAATAAAAAACCACCTGATGCTCAAGTGGCTTTTATTTTGTGGTCCCGACAAGAATCGAACTTGTGTCTAAAGTTTAGGAAACTTCTATTCTATCCACTGAACTACGGGACCAATCCTTACAAACAGTACTATAAATACTGAATGGGGAGTGCAAAAGTAACGAACAACACAATAGCTTCCAACATTGATTGCCTTTCTGAGCAATTGGGTATTTTATCCCTGTCAATATTCATCCTTTCCTCATTCACGATTCGTAATTTTCTTAGCCTTATCTTTGCCATCCAAATTTTTTAAGTTTATGAAGTGGTTAACCCTGGTTATTAAGTATCGTCTCTGGTTAGGAATTATTTTGCTGGCACTGGCTATTTTTACAAATGTACAAGCTGGTTTCTGGCCTTCATTTGTATTGTACCTGGCAGCAGTGATATTAATTGTGGGTCATTTTATTTTTGGCCCCATGCGTCTTATACAGGAGTTTATGGAAACAGGCGATATGGAAGGGGCCAAAAAAGTGCTGGCATCTATCTGGTTTCCCGGGTTATTGATAAAACCTATCCGTTCAGTTTATTACACTGTTAAAGGCAACCTCGATATGGTGGAACAAAATTATGAAGGTGCAGAAAAGAATTTAAAAAAGAGCCAGGAACTGATGGGTGATGGTGGCATTTTAGGCGGACAAATGAAACAGGCAGAAGGTGCCAACAAATTACAATTGGGCATGCTTGCTATGCAGAAAGGAGATATGAAACAAGCGGAAAGCTATATCCGTGGTGCAATCCGTTCGGGGTTGCCAGATAAAGAAAATGAAGCGGCTGCTTATTTGCAGTTATCTTCTATCATGATTAATAAAAGAGAATTTAGGGCAGGTAAAGAATATTTTAGAAAAGCAAAAGGTTTAAAACCCACTACGCCACAAATTGCTGATCAAATAAAACAAATGGAAAAATACATTACCAGGATGCCTGGTTAGTGATCATTGCGCAGGTTTTAAACCATCAAAAAGTTTTTTAAACAAATCGTTGTGGGCATCGGGTATGGCTCCTATGTCGATACTTATTATGGAACCCTTATCATCTTTTTTTTGCAATGTATAACTAAGAGCATCTCTTTTTCTGCTTTTTTCGGTAGTATCAATTTTTATAGTACCAATCAACAATTCCCACTCCTTTTCCGTGAGTGTAGTATTTAAGGAAGTTGTCAATTTTTTGCCGGCAATGCCGCCCGATTGAGTAAGTGTTATTTGCATTCCATTAGATGTATGTAGAGCTTTTTAAATTATTTGCCTGTGTAAAAAATAATTAATTGGTAAAAAAGAATGCCTAAATCACGCCTGTTTCTTTCCATCCTTTTTCAACGGCTTTTACTTCAGCACTTCCCTTACCAAATAATGATGTGGCCTTTTTTAAAGTTGCAGATGCGGCGGCAGTAAAATCGGCATCCTTCTTTAAAAGTTTTTTATCCTGCAACGCTGCATACCAGATAGCACCGGCCTTTTCCCAGGCATTGCCATCTAGTTCATAAGCGGTAATATAAAAGGCATGATTCGGTATGCCCGAGTTGTAATGGACACCACCGCAGTCTCCATCCTCCGTATTAGGCAGTTTTACAAAATCCTTCATGATCCCCGGCTGGGGATCATCTCCAAAAACAGCGTCCTTTTTATAGGCTGTTCCCGGCGCCTTCATCGAACGCAGAGCATTAGGGCCTTTTAATATATTTTCACCAATCAGCCAGTTGGCTTTTCTTGCCGGTGTTTTATTTGCCCATTGTTTTATTAAAATTCCAAATACATCCGCATACGATTCATTCAGGGCACCACTCTGGTTTTCGTAATTGAGTGCCGCTTCAAAATCAATCACCCCATGGATTAACTCATGCCCGATAATATCAAGATCGGTTGTAAAACTATTAGTGTACTTGGGCAAACTGGTTCCATAAAACATTTGTTCCCCATCCCAAAAGGCATTAAAAAAGGGTTTAAATTTATTTTCTCTGTATCGGATATTTTGCAAAATAGCCATGCCTTTATTATCGATCGAGTTGCGATTGAACAGTTTTTTATAAAAATTCCAAACGTTGCCGGCACCTTCAATTACTCTTTTGGCATCTGCTGAGGCAGGTAATTTTTTCTGACCTTCTTTCCAAATCAATTCGCCAATTTGCATCGGACTTTCATGGGCATCATATAGTTCTCTGTGTAGTTTTGTTTTAGGCGGATCGCCAGCAATTTTAAAAACCCTGGTCGCAGGTGCAATTGCTGCCAGGCTTCTTCTTTTTTCTCTAAAACGCTCATTGGATCTTGCTTCCTGTTTTTCTTCACCCAACAATTCTCCCAATTTATCAGACATGTAGGGTGGTAAAATACAATGCATCGGGTGGCGGTGAAGATGGCACATACTAAAGATTTAATTGATAATATAATGAGTGGTTAGCTAATCAGCTATGTAAAATTTATCAATTATTTCGTAAAATGCAATACCCTTAATGGAGAATTTTTAAGGTTTCATTTTTCCAAACATAGCCTCCACTTTTGCAAACCGGTAATCAAATATTCCCTTCAGTTGTTTTTTTACAAAAAGGAAATTAGCAATATCTCCCAAAAACCAAAAAGGCATTTTGTAATGTACAATATCCGTCATTTCAACACCGCCATCAACGGCTTTAAAATGGTGCTGGTGGTGCCATAAACTATATGGACCAAACCGTTGTTCATCTACAAAATATTGCTTGTCTTCTACATGGGTAATCTCTGTCATCCAGTATAAGGGGATGCCCAGCAAGGGTTTTACAGTGTATTCTATTACCTGACCGGGATACATTTTATCTCCATGGTATTTTGAAATTACAGCAAAGCCCATATTGTCTGGCGTAATTTCCTGCAGATTACCAGGGCTGCTAAAAAAATCCCACGCTTTTTCCATTGTGATAGGTAATTGCTGTATGGTTTTTAGAGAATAAACTTTACTCATTTTAAGTGTTTTATCCTATAACAATAATCTATTCATTTTGTTTTTGTTTCACCTCAACAAGTTATCTTTAGTGAGATTCAATAGAAGTATTTTAAAAAAGTAAACCGGGTTTATTACTTCCATGCAAACATATCAGCAACAGTTACAAACAAAATTCAACGAAGAATATAAAAAGCTTAACGAACAGCAGCGCAAAGCCGTTGATACCATTGAAGGACCGGTAATGGTAATTGCTGGTCCGGGAACCGGCAAAACAC
>JAYWAU010000221.1:0-4861 GCA_043782265.1 Ferruginibacter sp.
TGGAAAATATAAATATCTCTCTTACAAATTTTTTAATTGACAGCACCCGCAATTACCAAAATATTATCAGCTATTTTATTAAAGATGTTAAGGCAACAGTAGAAAATATACAGCTTCCTGAAAATAAAAATACCAACCGCATTAATATTACTAAACTGCTGTACGATGCGCCTCAAAAGCTTTTGCAGATTGGCTCCATACAACAATATAAAAAAGGAAATATCACCCCATTAATTGATTTAAAAAATGTAAAAGTTACCGCTCTAAATACAGATGCATTTATAAAATACCAGCAACTAAAAGCAGGCCCTGTTTACTGCGATGGCGGATTGGTAACCATTTACAAAAAAAAGAAAAAAAATTCTTCAGGCAATGAAGCTATTGAGATGAGTGCTGAATTAATTGATGAAATACATATTGGAAGTGTGCAATTAGGAAAGACTAAAATAATTGTGCTAAATGCAGAAAATCCAACCGTCGCTCCGCTGATAATAAACGATGTAATTTTTTCAGCCTCAAGAGTGGAGAGCCTTACTGATGGCAGCACTATAAACAACTTAATAAATAGCGCAGATTGGGAATTGGCAGCAGGCGGATTTTCATTTTACACACAACAAAAAATGTATCAGTTAAGTGCCAGCGGATTAAAGTTAAATAACAAAGAAGGTAACATTACCATTAAGCAGGTATTAATAAAGCCACTTCTTTCAGAAACGGAATTCGCTAAAAAAATAAAGGTACAAAGAGATAGAATTGATATGACGTTTAATAATATTGATTTAAAGGGTGTTGATTTTAAAAAGTTAATAAATGACAATATACTTGAAATACAAACGGGCTCCCTGCAACCATTGGTAAAGATTTTTAACGACCGGACAGTCGCCATTGACAGTTCTAAGGAAATTGTAAAATATCCACATCAGTCACTGGTAAAACTTTCATTTCCATTTTACATCAAAAAAATAATAGTAAACAACGGAGCTGTTTTTTATAAAGAAAAAGCAAGAAAGTCAGCACTAACGGGTATTCCAAATTTCACTAAAATTAATGCTGAATTAAATAACGTAACCAACATCCCTTCTAAGATAAAAGAGAATAGTATAGTGAGTCTAAAAGCCAGTACGCTATTTTTAGGCGTGGCCCCCTTAACAACGGAATGGCGGCTACCCCTTAATTTGAGCGATACGACTTTTACAGTAACCGGAAAACTTGGGCCGATGGAAGCAATAGCTTTGAACACAATTACAGAACCACTGGCAATGGCTTCAGTAAACAAGGGAAAGATCAATCAACTTACTTTTAATTTAAAATGTACCAATTACAAAGGAGTAGGTGAGACCGTATTTTTATACAATGATCTAAAGGTGGAAGTACTTAAAATGAGCGATGATACGTTAAAGAAAAAAGAACTCCTGACTATGCTGGCAAATACCCTGATAAAAAATAACAACCCGGTAAATGACAATACTTATATTGGTAAAATAGACTATAAAAGAGATATTCAAAGTTCGTTTTTCAATTTACTTTGGAAAAGCATTTTTGACGGGGTAAAGAAAACGGTGATTAGAAAATAAAATACAAAAATAATCCGGATAAAATTATCCGGATTTATTACGAGCGTTCCTCAGAGGACAATACTTTCAGGTTTTTATTATTTCAAGGCTTAAAGGATTATGCTGGATTGATATCACTCAACCTTTCTGTTCAGTGCTTATAGTATCATTTCTTAATCCTTCTTGAAATCCTTTTACCTTACCAGAAATGTTATCATTTTTTATGTGTTCAAACGAAATGAAATCGTCTTCGTTTGTATCAGTGGAAATCAAAATTCTTTTATAACTCTCCTCTGCATGAGGCTGATCGTACTCTTTTATAATTTCATTTGCATAGTTATAAGTTGTCATAAGTGTACGTTTTTATTGAATGATAAAGTTTGTTAAAAACTTAAAGTCAGACGGGATTAATCAAAACATATTAAATAATGACCCAGTAAAACCAAATCGATACACCGCAAAATATTTATAAAAGAATGCAATATTATTTCAACTGTTTTACCAGGCCATTATCTTTATCCAAATTAAAATGCTTTTTCAGCTTTATAGCTTTCTTTTAGTTCAGCGCCTTTCTCTTTTCCTTTTTCAACAAGGTCTTTGGCCTCGCCCTTCATACTGTAGTACTTATCAGAGATGGTATCGCTTATTTTACCAAAACTGTCTTTAACAGATCCAGACAAATCATTACCCTTTTTGGCTATTTTTTTTCTTGTTTCTGATCCTTTATCAGGAGCCAACAAAACACCCAATACTGCTCCGGCGGCGGCTCCAGCTAATACACCTGCTATTAATTTTCCTTTTGACATAAGTTTTCTTTTTTAAAATGAATAAAATAATAATTATTATTAAAAGGTAACTTCCAAAATGCTGCCAAAAAATAAATTTTTCTGTTAAAATTGTATAAAGGTGCATGGTAAAGCATTTTATTTTAGCTAGTTGCCCTTTTGATTATCAATAAATTGCTTTTGCAAAAATGGATGTGTACAGTTTTCTACGACTGAGTAAATTTTATCACAATTTTTTTAATAAAATGATGGTTGAGTTCCATTAAAGTAACCAGTAAAAACTGGTCTGATTTTTAGAAATATATTATAATCAAAGTAAAAATTATTTTTCAACCTTACATCTTATATGCAATGAACAAGTTTATTTATTCAATCCAGCTTTTCTCTATTCTGATGATCAGTATTTTATTACCTGGTTGCACCGCAATCGGTGATATATTCAAAGCAGGCATGTGGAGTGGAGTTATAATTGTTGTATTAATAATAGCCTTAATCTTATATCTGGTAAGAAGCAGAAGTAACAAATAATGTTATTGGTAAACAATGAAATTCTTAGTGCCCTAAATTTTCCATAATGGTATTAACCCTTTCTTTTGAAAATGGTTTTCCCATAAAATAATCCACCCCTTCTTTAAATGCCCTTTGCTTATCCATTATTGTATCGTAGGCTGTAATCATCACGATTTTTGTTAACGGATGAAACCGTTTTATATAGCCAATAAAATTTAAACCCATCCCATCGGGTAAATGATTGTCTAAAAAAATAACTTCAGGATCATTCAGTTCCAGCATGTTTGCCGCATCTCTCAGCGTATTAACAAATTTTGACCGGATATTTCTTTTTTTTAATAAACTTCCAAGCAAGTAGCAAATATCATTTTCGTCGTCAATAATTAGCGCTTCCAGGTATTGCGATATTTCATTATTCAAAATAGTATGTTTTAGTCATATTACTAAACATCAATTTTGCTGCCAGTAAAAAAACAGTACCTCCCAGTTGATTAAAAAAATAAAAAGCTAACAGGGAAGTATATTATCTACAAATTGTTGAATTTTATCCCCAACCTCACACTCATTATGATTAAAGCTGTAAGCTAAAAGCTGGCAAGGTATTTTCAATATTTAAATAACTTTTATTTTAAGAAAAGTTAAAACTATATGAAGAAAAAAGTTTTAATTATTGATGACGATCTGGATATGTGCTCACTGCTAAGTCGCTTTTTGATAAGGAATAATTACGATGTAGAAGTAGCCTATTCAGGCAATGATGGTATTTCAAAATTTAAAGCAACCAATTTTGATATTGTTATCTGTGATTTTAGGCTTGGTGATAAGAATGGAAAGGATGTTTTAATAGAAATGAAATCGCATAACCCACAGATAATTTTTATAGTTATAACGGGCTACTCAGATATAAAAATTGCAGTGGAAGTTATTCAACTGGGAGCCTACGACTACATTACCAAACCACTGATACCGGATGAAGTATTAAGCGTCTTAAAAAATGCTGTTACCAATCCAATTGCAAACGAAATAAAAAATGCAAAGCCTTTAATAAGAAACCGTGCTTTAACTGATGACGGTACTTATTTGATGGGACAGGCAGACAGTACAAAAGAACTATACCGGCAGGTAGAAATTGTAGCCACCACAGATTACAGCGTTATACTTTACGGCGAAAGCGGTACAGGAAAAGAATTTATAGCTAAAACAATTCATGGGTTAAGCGCCAGGAAAAACAAACCCTTTATTGCAATGGATTGTGGCACCCTATCAAAAGAATTAGCAGGCAGTGAATTGTTTGGCCATGTAAAAGGTGCTTTTACCGGTGCCCAGGCTGATAAGGAAGGTCATTTTGAAATGGCCAATGAAGGAACCTTGTTTTTAGATGAGGTGGCTAATTTATCTTATGAAATTCAGGCTTCTTTATTAAGGGTGATACAGGAAAGAAAATTTAAAAGAATTGGCAGCACAAAAGAGATGTCACTTGATATCAGAATCATTGTGGCCTCTAACGAAAATTTACAGGATGCCTACCGTAAAGGCAAATTCAGGGAAGATCTGTACCATCGTTTTAATGAATTTTCTATTCAGCTTCCGCCGCTGCGGGAGAGAAAAAAAGACATCCCGCTTTTTGCAGATTTCTTTTTAAAGAATACCTGTGTTGAACTTAAAAAAGATATCCAGGGTTTTGATGAAGCTGTTACGAATTTATTTATAAACTATGCCTGGCCGGGAAACCTGCGGGAATTTAGAAATGTAATCAGAAGAGCGGTATTGTTATGTACCGGCGATACCATTGCATGCAATATTCTTCCATCAGAAATTAATGCCCAATTGTCGACCGCTTGTGAAATGAAAACAGTGCAGCCAATAGAGGAAGAAAATTTTACTACTGGTTTCAAAAAAGATATTTTCTTAAAAGATACTGCTGCCAGGGCAGAATACGAGGCCATTATGAAGGTTTTAAAGGAAGTTAATTATAATAAAACCAAGGCGGCCATTATTTTAAATGTAGATAGA
>JAYWAU010000222.1:0-4846 GCA_043782265.1 Ferruginibacter sp.
TAAAGATTTATTGAGTAACAGGAGTAAATTAATAAAACTAAAAAACGCCATTAAACAAACCCTCAATGAATTAAAAGGTAGCAATGATAAAACTACCCAGTCGCTTATGGAAAAGCTAAATAAAGCGGCCCTGGATGGTTTAAAAAAATCTATTACACAAATGGATGCAGAATTACTTAAAATTGTGAAACAAGATGAAGCCATTCTTACCAACTACAAGCGTATGCTATCGGTGCCAGGAATAGGCAAGATAACGGCTACTTTTATAATCTGCTGTACCAACAACTTTGTTATAAAAGTAACGGGTAAGCAGTTGGCAAATTATGCTGGCGTTGTTCCATTTGAACACACAAGTGGAACAAGTGTAAGGGGCAAAAATCGGGTGCATTTTATGGCAAATAAAGAACTCAAAACATTGCTTACAATGGGAGCATTATCAGCCGTGCATACATGCCCGGAGTTTACCGATTATTATGAGCGCAAAATGAAAGAAGGCAAGAAGCATTTACAAGTACTCAATGCAATTAAAAATAAAATGCTATTGCGAGTAGCCTCAGTAGTTAATGAACAAAAAGATTATGTGAATAATTATAAAAAAGCATGTTAATAACTAAGAAAAAAAGTATAAAAAACATTTGGTAGAACCATAGTAATCTCTTAGCAGTATAGGCGAGGATGTTGCGTCATGTTGATTACTAAAGGACGATGGAATTCTAATACGGTGCTTAACTTAATGACATTGCACGCCGAGACAGAAATTTCATTTAGTTCTGTGTACCAATTACGATGCACTTTCTATTTAAAGCTATTACCTTCATTTATTTATAAGGTAATTCTTTGCTACAGGTCGGTGTGGCGCAAACTAGGGGGTGAGGTCCTGTGATCCCCACCGGCTAAGTGCTCCGTTATTTTGTCTGAACCATGATTTATTTAATTGTTATGATTGCCTGTTTTCCAGATTATACTTTTTCATGGTAATCATTTAATCACAAAAATCATAGTTCAGATAATTTTAGTAGCCTGCGGACATTGGAAATATTCCCGCAAAACCTTTACCGCACTCCTGCTCCTGATATAATAATTTCGTTTGACTATTACTACACCCTGCGCTTGTGGGAAAATTCAATAAAAAGGATAGCTTTTAATTTTTATTCAGTTTATAAAAAAAATATTATCTTTCGACATCAATTCTCCCCATCCGATTTATCAGTTCCCCCTGAAATGATTATTATCACCTTGTGAAAAATATTATCTGTTTATTATTTTAACCTTAAAAGCATTTTTATGAAAAAATGGACTGTTTTAATCGTATTATTTACGCTTACTTTTTTTATGTTTTTAGCTTGTACCAATCCAAAAACAGCTGCCCCCGCTATCGCCGCTGCCAAAGAAAGTGTTGGTGGCTTTGAAAACCAGGTGAAATGGGGTGAATCTCTTGTTAAAAACGCTGGTTGCAACGATTGCCATACTCCTAAAAAAATGGGACCTAACGGACCAGAGGATGATATGAGCCTGCTGCTTTCAGGCCACCCGGCACAAATGCCTCCTCCTGATTTTGACGCAAAAGAAGCTGCCAAAAAAGGGCTGATTGTTACACAAACATTCACCTCCTGGACTGGCCCATGGGGTACAACGTATGCTGTAAACCTTACTTCCGATGCATCGGGGATCGGGGGCTGGAAGGAAGAACAGTTTCTAAAAGCCCTGCATGAGCGCAAATGGATGGGACTTGACAACACAAGGCCACTTATGCCCCCTATGTCTATGATGCCAGCAGTTAAAATGAGTGATGATGAACTGAAAGCCATTTTTGCTTATCTAAAGACAACACCACCTGTAAAAAATATTGCACCACAGGCTGTATTATTACCGCCACCTGCATCTAAATAGTGAGCAGGTGTCCCTGCAGGGTGGTTTAGGTTTGGCAAGTTGGGCAATTTGTTTTGTGGGATTTTTGTGCAACCTGGGTAACCTCGGGCAGCGTAGCTATCCGCCGGTGTCACACATTGTTCCGTGAAGCAATAATTTATTAGCTGCCTGCAACCCCCGACGATACAGTATTTGTTTTGTGGGACTTTGTGCGACCTGTGTGACCTTGATCAGTTTAGCTTTTCGCCAGTGTCACACAGTGTTCCATGAACCTACAAATTTATTAGCCACCTGCAAAGAACATTTGCCTGTGCAATGATTGCTTTATGGTTTCACCGGAGCAGTGGTCCTTTTAATTTTACTTTGTGAAGTTGCAGACTGCATCATCCTGAATCCATTTGCTCTACTTACAGGACAATAATAATCAAGTGCATCCAACGCTTCATTATAAGTAAGATCATATTCCATCACGTTTCCCCTGGTAACAACATCTGCAGTGTGATTATAGAAATCCCTGTTACCACCACTACCAAAGTTTCCATACAGCACATCTCCTTCATAGGTCCTTAATCCATCAAGGTTTCTAATAATGGTATATCCATACAGTGTTTCAACCGCATAGTAGCCACAGGCATTATTACTATATACCACATCTCCCCTCTCCTGCGAAAGCCAATATGACCTGTTATCATATATGCGGTCTTTAACACAACTTGTAAATAAAACTGCAACCAAAGCGGCTACAATTAAATACGTAAAAATCTTTTTCATGAGTAATGTTTTTTATGATCAATGACTACTGCAATTAGACGACAAACAGCTGGCCAAGTTTCACTACAAATTGTTAAAATAAAAGGAGGCTGTTTCAAAGTATTGAGACAGCCTCCTTTTATCGGCAACTTAAATACTATTAATTTAGAAATGCTCATTTTTATTGATAAAAAAGCGGCTAATAATGAATGAAGGCATACTATTTTTGAGGCTGAAACCTGCCCTCAGTCTTTATCTTCTTTTATTGCTGAAAAATCTGTTAGCGGAGTTAAACAAGTTTTATTATTAGCCCGGGCTATTTTAATTGTGTACTCTTTTTAATTCATCTTCTGCACCGGTAGACCGGTCTCTTTTTCCATTTAAAGATTTGTTGCCAAAATTATGCGTGTAGGTAAGTTTATAGGCAACCAATCCAAAATTGAAATAGCCTGTTATTATTGTACCTGGAATTGGTAAATTTTCTACATACCGGTAGGTGGTTCCGGAGTTGAACATATCATTGGCTGCAAAACGAAGGATATCTTTTTTGTTCCGGAATTTTTTTTGGATACCTGCATCTACCTGGTAAATCGGTTTAAGCTTTGCTGTGCCAAAATAAATTGGAGACATGTACAGGCCAGTCAATTCAATAGAGTAATCTTTTGGTAAAGTAAAACGTTGTGTTGAATTGAAATTGAAATCATATACCTGCAATTGCACCGGCAATTTGTTGTACGTGGTGTTGATTTGTTTCCAATCGGTATTGATATTGTTTTGCATACTCCACCATTTAGTAACAGTTATAGGCAAAGAAAAACTGGCTGTTAAATATTGCTCATAATTAAAATTCCTTGCAGATAGAAACAGCA
Source organism: Ferruginibacter sp. (assembly GCA_043782265.1). Classification (GTDB taxonomy): domain Bacteria; phylum Bacteroidota; class Bacteroidia; order Chitinophagales; family Chitinophagaceae; genus Ferruginibacter. The sequence continues at coordinate 3,489 of JAYWAU010000222.1, forward strand.
TATTGTTGATAGTATCAATTTTTTGAGTTTGAAAACTTTCAATGGTATTTTTTTCATGGGTAAAACTTAAAGTGAAAACGAAGTCTTTGAATACATAGCTTGCCTGCACTGAATTTGCGATTGCCGGTTGTAATGCAGGGTTTCCTGTAAAAAATGTTTTGGGATCAAAATAAATAGTAAACGGAGCAAGGTCGTTAAATGTGGGCCGGGTTATACGCCGGCTATAAGAAAAGTTGACGGTGTTTTTTTCGTTTAGCTTTTGTGAAATATAAAAGGTAGGGAATAATTGTCCATACTTTCTGTCAACAATATTTGCAGTAGTGATAGTTCCAAGGTTAGATGAAGTATACTCATATCTTAAACCCGCTTTCATAGTGGTTTTAGGGCTAAGCGTAATTGTAAACGATGAATAAGCAGCTGCTATATTTTCTTTTAATAAATAATTTGCAGAAAGTGCGGTATCTATAATCCATTTATCCTGATTTAAATTTTGTACACTTACATCATTGTGAAACTGAGATATGGAAACTTTAGCCCCCGCCTCCATCGTAACTTTTTTTCCTATACTGGTTGAATAATCTGATGAAAATACCCAAAAGTGAATGGGAGTTATTTTGCCGGTTTTTACATTGTTTGTATACAGGTACTCTTTATTTCCGTTGTAATACACATTTTCATAAGTATTGGGATTGTCATCTTTATAATAAATAAAATTGCCGTCAAAATGAAGTACCTGGCCTGGTTTATAGGTGTGCTGATAATTAAGATTGGCCATAATATTTTGCCAATGATTAATTTCATGATCGATGGTATTAATAGCAGTATCTATTTTGCCATTCACTTTAATACTGGCTGTATTATTTGCAATCATATCCCAGTTGCTGTTGTAACCACTTACCAAGGCACCAATAATAGTTGCCGTGTCAAGCTGATAATCTAGCCCCATCCTTAAATTATGCACAGCCCTTGTAGCATCCCGGCTAGATGTAGTGCTGTTGGCAATGATATCATTCCCTCTCTTAATTTGAGTAAACCCTGTTCCGGGTTGTATTACATGGTCCCGGTCAAAAGAATAATTGCCATACCAGTTTACTTTACCACTACGGTAATTAAAGTTAGCTCCCGTTGAGCCTAAAAATTTTTTGCCATATCCCGCTGTAACAAAATAAGAACCGCTGGTACCTGTATAAGGATTGCTGATGAGCACAATATTGATGTAGCCTGCATTTCCTTCGGCATCGTATTTAGCAGGTGGCGTTGTAATCAATTCTATTTTATCAATATTGCCGGCGCTGATGCCGGATAACATTTGAAGAAGCCCATCCATGGGCATATAAGTTTTTCTGCCATTGATCATA
>JAYWAU010000223.1:0-4843 GCA_043782265.1 Ferruginibacter sp.
TGTATAATACTTTCTTTTACCGTACCTGAAAAAATATAAGTATCAGCAATAATTCCTTCTTTCTCTTCTATGCTTGTCTTTAAGGCTGCAAGCTTATCATTTACTTCATGTAATTGAGATTGGTTAAATTCTTTGTTGATACCCATGTAGTCAGTATACGTATCACCACTTAGCTCAAAAGCATGTACCAGTATAACTTCTATAGGTAGTATGGTGGCCGTTTTAACCACAAAATTAACTGCATTGTCAGCACTTGCTGAAAAGTCTGTAGGAACCAATATCTTTTTCATGTACTTGTATTTAGTTAAAACAATGAAGTGTTTTTTACTTATTTTCAACAGCAGGTATTGTGCTTTTAAGAGGATATTGGGCGTTGTTATTTTAAGCAAAAGGCACAAATTGCAGGAGTATATTTAACCGAAATCGTAATAGTGCTTTTTCTTTTATAACCTGAAATCGAAAGCCATCTTCCAGCGTGTTAAAAGTATCACTTGTAATACTATTGGGTTATGATATCTGTCATAGAAAAACATGATTTTTTATAAAGGCACTATTTATAGCCTTGTTCGTATTTTTACTTTATATACTTTTATTTCAGCAGGTAGTTATAAACAAATGCCCATTTACAAAAATATAACGAATACAAATTTAAAAAAAGCTGCTGGTTATACAGTATTAAATAAAGTTAAACTAATCCGGGGCGGTAAAGCATATTTCGATCAGGTACTGCTCCTTATTAACCAGGCCTGCGAAAGTATTCACCTGCAAACTTATATTTTTAGCGACGATAAAACCGGCCGCCTTGTTGCAGATGCACTTAGAGCGGCTGTAAAAAGAAATGTAAAAGTTCATCTGCTTACCGATGGCTACGCTTCGCAGGAATTGCCGGATGCATTTGTTGACGAGCTTAACAATGCGGGGATTAATTTCCGTTTTTTTGAGCCGGTGTTTAAAAGCAGTAATTATTATTTTGGCAGAAGGTTACATCATAAAGTTTTTGTGGCAGATGCAAGGTTTGCAATAGTGGGCGGTTTAAATATTGCCGACCGCTACAATGATTTGCCCGAAAGACCAGCTTGGCTTGATTTTGCTTTGTATGCCGAAGGCGATATTGCCAAAGAACTTTGTGTGCTTTGCTGGAAAACCTGGAATGGCTATCCCCAAAAAATGGCTATTACTCCTTGTGAGAAAAAGCAATTGGTATTTAATTTTGCAACTGCTGAAACAAGTTTTGTAAGAATGCGGCGGAATGATTGGGTGCGTAGAAAAAATGAAATTTCTGCCACCTACATCGATATGTTTACCAATGCAAAGTCGCACGTTACTATTTTATGCAGTTATTTTTTACCTGGAAAAATAATACGCAGTTTGTTAAAGAAAGCGGCTAAAAGAGGAGTAAAAATAAAAGTAATTACTGCCGGCCCATCAGATGTAATGATTGCCAAACATGCTGAACGCTGGCTGTACGACTGGCTGCTGCGCAATAACATTGAACTGTACGAATACCAACCAACTGTATTACACGCCAAGGTAGCAGTGTGCGACGATGCGTTGCTTACCATCGGCTCTTACAATATCAACAACATAAGTGCCTATGCCAGCATTGAATTAAATCTCGATGTACGCAATGCCGCAATTGCCGGCGAAATGGAGCATACCCTGGAATTGATTATCCAAAATGATTGTGTTGCCATCACGAAGGAACAACTGACCCATACAAAAAACATTTTTATGCAGTTTGTACGCTGGTGCTCTTACCAGGTGATACGTATTGTTTTTTACCTCCTGACTTTTTATTTTAAGCAGAATAATGACCCTTCTTGAGGAAGGAATATTTAGTATGAAATATCTTGCTTCTAATTTAAAATTGCCGCAGACTTCAGAGTTGCTAACCTTTCGTAATCTACTGCTGAATAGGATAATCCTGCAAAAGGTTAGCAACCCTTTGCGACAATCTTAAATGTACCCATAATTGACGCTGACATACAAAATTTTTTCTTTACTTTTACATTGTGAAAAAATTCTTTCTGGCCATATTAGCTATTGTGTACATCAGCACTTCTATCGGTGCTACTGTGCATGTGCACTATTGCATGGGTAAACTGGCAGATTGGGGAGTGGGTCACAAAGAATCTTCCTCCTGCGGCAAATGTGGTATGGTGCAATCAATAAAAAAAGGGAATGGTTGCTGCAAGGATGAGAATAAGTTTATAAAAAACAATGCAGACCAAAAGAGCGCTGAAGCAGCCTTTCAAAATTTTCAGTCAGTAGCTGTAGCGCTACCCGTTGCCTTTATTGAATTGCCTGCGGTGAATATTTTTTCTGTAACAGAAGAAAATACCAGCAGCCATTCACCTCCACAGGATAGTGGCGTAGCCATTTACATCCGCAACTGCGTTTTCCGAATATAGAATTTACTTTCTTTTAATGACCGGGCAAATTACTTGTCAGGCTTTTGGCATTTCCATATGCTGTAACAATCTGTTTATTCTCTTCACTAAAAAAACATATAAAATGAAATCAATTAAAATGCTGATGATGGCAGCTTTAACCATCCTTTCTGTTTCGGTTTTTGCACAGGACACAGCAAAACATAAAATGAAAATGGCTAAGCAGCCTTCAGAAAAAATGAAAATAGAAACTATGAAAATGTACACCTGTCCTATGCACCCGGAAGTTACCAGCGATAAGCCCGGCAAATGCCCGAAGTGCGGAATGGATTTAGTGAAAGTAAAAAAAGAAAAAAGCAAACCGATGGCGATGAAAATGTACACCTGTCCCATGCATCCGGAAGTTACCAGTGATAAGCCCGGCAAATGTTCCAAATGCGGCATGGACCTGGTAAAATCTGATAAAGAAAAAATGAAAATGGAAACTATGAAAATGTATACCTGTCCCATGCACCCGGATGTAACCAGCGATAAACCTGGTAAATGTTCCAAATGCGGTATGGCATTGGTTGAAAAGAAAGAAGACCATTCAAAACACCAGCATTAATCAATACAATATTTTACTACAATGAAAAAAATAATGTTTAGCCTGTTTGCATTAAGTGCCGTGCTGTTTACGGCCTGCAACAGCAATAATACAAAGCAAACGGAACCGGTGGTTGCGGATAGTTTAATGAAGGATACAATGCAACATTCGGCTGCAACAGCAGATAAAGAGGCGACGGATGTACCCATTACGTTTACTGATGTGGATGCAAAAGCGGCAACGGCTATAAAGGAAATTACAGGCGATTACCTGCAGATAAAAAATGCGCTGACGAATGATAATGGAAGTGAAGCTGCTGCAAGTGGAAAAGCAATGAATGAAGCAATCGGTAAGCTGGACAAGTCGTTGTTAACGGCAGTGCAAAAGAAAGCATTTGATAACATTGAAGAAAGCCTGAAAGAGGATGCGGAACATATCGGAAAGAACGGCGATAAAGTGGGACACCAACGGGAGCATTTTGCAACCATGAGTGAAGCAATGTATTTGCTGGTTAAAGCTTTTGGCGCTGGTAAAACCATTTATCATGATCATTGCCCGATGTACAACCAAAGCCAGGGTGGTTCTATGTGGTTAAGTGAGACAAAGGAAATCCGCAATCCTTATTACGGTAACAAAATGATTACCTGCGGTAGTGCGGAAGAAGTGTTTAAATAATTCATGGTTTTAAAATAAACCTACATGATTCCATCAATAATTTCCTGGTCGTTAAAGAACAGGTACATCGTTTTACTTATAGCAGCCGGGTTATTTGCGCTGGGCATCATCAATATAAAAAAGAACCCCATTGATGCCATACCTGACCTGAGTGAAAACCAGGTAATCGTTTTTACAGAGTGGATGGGCCGTGGTCCGCAGATTATGGAAGACCAGGTAACTTATCCGTTGGTGAGTAATCTGCAGGGTATTCCTAAGGTAAAAAACATACGGGGCGCATCGATGTTTGGGATGAGTTTTGTGTACGTAATTTTTGACGATGATGTGGATGTGTATTGGGCAAGAACGAGAGTGCTGGAACGGCTGAATTATGCACAACGATTGCTGCCAATAGGTGTTACGCCAACCTTAGGTCCAGACGGAACGGGTGTTGGACATGTTTTCTGGTACACGCTCGATACAAAAAATCTGGACCTTGGAGAACAAAGGGCTTTGCAGGATTGGTATGTAAAGCTTGCGTTGCAAACAGTTCCCGGCGTGGCCGAAGTAGCTTCTTTTGGTGGCTTTGAAAAACAATACCAGTTGATCATTGATCCGGTTAAACTGCAGTTTTATAATGTATCCCTCATGGATGTGATGAATAAAGTGAAGGCCAATAACAATGATGTGGGTGGAAGAAAATTTGAAATGAGTGATATGGCTTATATCATCCGGGGGCTGGGCTATATCAAAAATAAAGCAGACCTGGAGAGCATAGCTGTAGGCAATTTTAAAGGCATACCGGTAAGGATAAAAGATATCGGAACCGTTCAAATGGGGGGCGATCTCCGCCTTGGTATTTTTGATGAAAACGGCGAAGGCGAAGTGGTTGGTGGCATTGTAGTAATGCGCTATGGCGAAAATGCCAACAATGTAATTACCGCTGTTAAGGAAAAAATGAAGGAAGTTGAAAAAGGTTTACCGGCAGGTGTGACTTTTAAAACAGCCTACGACCGCAGTGAATTAATAGAAGCAGCCATCAGTAATATAAAAAGCAAACTGGTGGAAGAAATGATAGTGGTTGCTTTTATTGTTCTGCTCTTTTTGTTTCACTGGCGAAGCGCCCTCAGCATCATCATACAAATTCCCATCACCATTGCAATAAGTTTTATACTGCTGAATTTGCTGGGCATTTCTTCCAACATCATGTCGC
>JAYWAU010000224.1:0-13284 GCA_043782265.1 Ferruginibacter sp.
GAAAAATCAAGTGTGGCCATTTCGGGTAAAATAGTAACACCATTATTCATCTCTACCATTTTGCGCAGGGTTTCCACGCTGCCGGCCTCGTATTCAAAATGACTTTGGTATTTACTCATTTTTTTTAATTCACAAAGGTTTACAATCTGCGAACGGAAACAGTGCCCTTCTTCCAGCAGCCACAACTCCTTTAGGTCAATGTCATCTGCCAGTACATAGGTTTTTTTATAAGCCGCATTTTTTTTAGAAACGTAGGCTATCAATTCTTCATAAAATAAAGGATATTCTTTGATGGAATTATCAAGCAAAGGAGTTACAAGTAAGCCGGCATCAATCTTTCCCGACTTTAATTTTTCTACAATAATATCGGTCGTCATTTCCTTTACCCGTATTTTAATGTCAGGGTACTTAAGTAAAAATGGTTGCAGAAAAAGTGGCAAAAGATAGGGAGCCAGTGTAGGGATAATACCAATTCTTAATTCGCCCTGAAAAACACCCTGCTTATCCTGTATAAGTTGGTACATCATTTTTACTTCATGCACGATTATCCTTGCCTGCTGAATCACTTCTTCCCCGATTTCGGTAGGAATGACAGGTTGTTTGCTACGGTCAAACAGCTTACTGCCGAGTTCATCTTCCAGTTTTTGAATCTGCATACTGAGGGTAGGTTGCGTAACAAAACTCTTATCTGCTGCCGTGGCAAAATGCCGGTATGTATCCAGTGCTATGATGTATTCCAGTTGTGTAATTGTCATGCTGTAAAATAGGTAATCTCTATATTATTTTTGTAAATATCAATATATTTTATTTAACCCGTGACCAGATTGAAGTATGCACTGTCAGATTAACTCCGCCAACAAGTTTAATGTTTTAAAGTAAGTATTCGTTTTTGGGTAAATTACGAACTGATGAATGATGATTATGGCTATACTGCAGATGTCAGATTGCTTTGCAGGCAGAAGGTTTGGAAGTGGAATGTAGAAAGTTGGTATTAACACACATCACCCAATTAAGTGATAACAGCTGGTAGCAAAAGGATAAATCTTTTATTTTGGAAATGATTACTTCCCCTTTAAACCATCTTTAAAATTTATCCTTGTTGGGCAGGTTTTAATTGTGTCAATACAATTGCAAAAGATGTTTCAATTTGTCTAAATTGCATCTCTAAAAATAATCTGAAAATGCTAATTGAAATATTAAAATCAAAAATACACCGCGTTGTTATTACCGAAGCTAACCTCAATTATATTGGCAGCATTACCATCGACCAGGATTTGATGGATGCAGCCAACCTGATTGAAAATGAAAAGGTACAGGTGGTGAATGTAAACAATGGCAGTCGCATTGAAACCTATGTTATAAAAGGAGGAAGGGGAACTGGCGTAATTTGCCTCAATGGCCCTGCAGCAAGACAGGGTGCGGAAGGAGATATTGTTATTGTGATATCTTATGCTACTATGGATTTTGAGGAAGCAAAAAGTTTTAAGCCTTCTATTGTTTTCCCCAAGGAAGGTAATAAGCTAGAGAAACTATAAACATGTGTTGTTAAATTTGCAGAATTGCCTTTGGTATCATTGTCTTGTAATGGAAGTTTGCAAATTTTGATTCAGCAAAAACCAACTTGCTTGTTAATCTTAAATCCTGTAACTAACTCCTTGTAAAGCCAATTCGGTATTTTCAAAAACTTCGGAAGCTTCTGCTAAAAATTCATCTAATATTTCATATTTGGAAGAGAAATGGCCGATAAGTAATTTTTTAACTTCTCCTTTTTTAGCAATGGATGCAGCTTGTACTGTGGTACTGTGAAAACGCTCTGCAGCACGCAAATGAAGCGCTTTAAGGTAGGTTGTTTCGTGGTACAACAGGTCTACTGATTTTATTTTTTCAACGAGGCTTTCATCATAAATGGTATCAGCGCAATAAGCATAACTTTTCGGTTTTACTCCTTCGATAGTTACTTCTTCGTTGGGAATAATAGTACCTTTTTTTGTTACATAGTCTTCTCCCTTTTGTAATTGTTCGTAATAACTTTTGGGTATTTCATATAATTTCACCCTGGCACTATCAATTTTTCTTGGATTTTTCTTTTCTCTAAAAAGAAAGCCCCAGCATTCAATACGATGCTTTACTTTAAAACTCTCCACAATAATTTTACTGTCATTTACTATGATGCCGTTTTCAGTTATAGGATGGAAGAAAAGCGGGTAAGATAATTTTACATCGGCTACGGTAAATTGTAGTTTAATAATTTGCTCTAAAGCGGCTGGAGCATGTAAGTGGAGATCTTGTGTACGGCTTAATAAACTCATGCTGGTTAATAAACCAATTAAACCGAAATAATGATCACCATGTAAATGCGAGATAAAAATATGATTGATTTTGCTTCTGCGGATTTTGTACCTGGTCATTTGAATTTGGGTGCCTTCCCCGCAATCAATGAGATAACACTCATCCAGTGATTGTAAAATATGTGCCGTAGGATTTCTATCCCATGCCGGGATAGCAGAATTATTACCAAGGACGGTGAGTGCTAACATAGTTTATAAAGGGTTGAAATTTATTGTAAAAAAAACTTAATATATAATTCTTAGATTAAAAATCAATATAGTTTCTTTTACAATTAAACGAATTTACTAAAACTTATTATTCGTCAGCTAGCAATTCTCTTTCAATTTCTTCCATTTGCACAATATCCCATGCTTCGCTTTCTGTTGGTGTTACATTCATCACTTCTAATAATTCCATCTTGTCCAGTAATTTTTCAACAACGGGTTGTAGCGAACAAATTACAAATGAACAATTGTGTTCATAAAAATTTTGTTGAAGGTTGGCTAAGTTTTCACCGCCTTTTTCATCAATAATTTCAACAGCTTGCATATTTAAAACAATATGTGGCGTGTCTTTTTGTTTGTAAGGAAGCAACAAATTACTTAGTTCCTCTGTCATTATAGCAGTAAGGGTTACTTCGTTCGGCGTAATAACAGTAAATTTTTCTTTGGTATCTAATTTGACATTCATTAAATAAGATTGAAGTTTTTGACGTTATCCTGTTGTAAGGTAAAGAAAAATTTTGGTGTAATATTTCAAGATAATTGGTGATTTTTTTGTAGACCTTCCTTTTTGTAATTTTCTACAAATCCAATGTATTCAGTTGTTGGAAGCCTTTGAAAATGTACATTTTTATTTTTTTTAACATATTAACATTTCACGTTTCAAGCAAACTTTATCTAACAAATAATCGTTATTATTGTACAAGCTAAATTCTATACGGATGGACAACAATTTTTCAGCACAAGTAAAGGAAATCATTTCTTATAGCAGGGAAGAAGCATTGCGCCTGGGAAATGATTTTATAGGCACTGAACATTTGGTGTTAGGATTAATTAGAGACGGAGAAAATACCGCTATTAAAATCTTAAAGTCACTTAATGTTGATCTTTACGAATTACGTAAAGAAATAGAAGTAGCCGTAAAGGATAAGACAGGAAAAAACATTGCTAATATTAATTCTCTTCCCCTAACAAAGCAGGCAGAAAAAGTAATTCGTATCACTGTGCTGGAGGCCAAAGCTCATAAGAGTGTGATGGTAGAAAGCGAACACCTGATGTTATCTATTTTAAAAAATAAAGAAAATATTGCCACACAGATTTTAAACCAGTTTGATGTGGACTATGATATTTTTAAAAATGAACTGGGGTTTGTAACAAGTAACCCACCTTCTGCAGAGTTTAGTGATGAGAATGAAGATGATTTTGACGAAGAGAAAAAGCAATACAGTCAACAACAAAAGGCACAACGTGGCGGAGCGGCTAACCAACCAAAAACAAAAACACCCGTATTAGATAATTTTGGGCGTGATATTACAAGGTTAGCAGAGAGTGGTTCATTGGATCCAATCGTTGGCAGAGAAACTGAAATTGAAAGAGTATCTCAGATACTGAGTCGCCGTAAAAAGAACAACCCTATTTTAATTGGTGAACCAGGTGTGGGTAAAACTGCCATTGTAGAAGGCCTGGCATTAAGAATTGTACAAAGAAAAGTGAGCAGGGTTTTGTTTGACAAAAGAGTTGTATCGCTTGATCTTGCGGCATTGGTTGCAGGAACTAAATATCGTGGACAGTTTGAAGAAAGAATGAAAGCCATAATGAATGAGCTTGAAAAAAACAGGGATGTAATTTTATTTATTGATGAGATACATACAATTGTTGGTGCCGGTGGTGCAAGTGGTTCTTTGGATGCATCCAATATTTTTAAACCTGCATTAGCGAGGGGAGAATTACAATGTATTGGTGCTTCAACATTAGATGAATACAGGATGCACATTGAAAAAGATGGTGCACTGGATCGTCGTTTTCAAAAGGTAATTGTTGAGCAGCCATCTGTTGAAGAAACAATTGAAATTCTTACGAATATTAAAAGTAAGTACGAAGACTATCACAATGTTACCTACAGTGCAGAAGCAATTGATGCCTGTGTTAAATTAAGTGAGCGTTATATGACCGACAGGTTATTACCAGATAAGGCAATTGATGTAATGGATGAAGTAGGAGCAAGAAAGCACATTAAAAATATTAATGTTCCTGAAGAAGTTATTGAACTGGAAAAGAAAATCGAAGATATTAAATTAGAAAAAAATAAAGTAGTAAAGAGCCAGCGTTTTGAAGAAGCCGCCTCTTTAAGGGACACAGAAAAGCGTTTGCAGGAAGAACTGGAAAAAGCCAAGAATGATTGGGAAGAAGAAAGTAAACACAAGCGTTTCCCGATTGAAGAAGAAGACATTGCAGAGGTGATCAGTATGATGACAGGAATACCGGTAAAAAGAATGGTACAGGCAGAAACCGAAAAATTGCGTCGCATGGCTGACGATTTAAAGGGTGCTGTAGTTGGACAGGAAGAAGGTATTTCAAAAGTGGTAAAAGCAATTCAGCGTAACCGTGTAGGTTTAAAGGATCCTAAAAAGCCAATTGGAACATTTATATTTCTTGGTCCAACTGGTGTGGGCAAAACAGAGTTGGCCAGGTCTTTGGCAAGATATATGTTTGACAATGACGATTCCTTAATAAGAATTGACATGAGTGAATACATGGAAAAATTCAGCGTAAGTCGTTTAATTGGAGCACCTCCAGGATACGTTGGTTACGAGGAAGGCGGACAGTTAACTGAAAGGGTTAGACGCAAACCATACAGTGTTATTTTATTGGATGAAATTGAAAAAGCACATCCGGATATTTACAATATTTTATTACAGGTGTTGGATGATGGTCAGTTAACGGATGGTTTGGGCAGAAAGATTGATTTTAAAAATACACTCATCATCATGACTTCTAATATTGGCGCAAGGCAGTTGAAAGATTTTGGTGAGGGTGTTGGTTTTGCCACAGCAGCAAGGGTGTTAAACGCAGATGAAAATAACAAAGCAGTTATTGAAAAAGCATTAAAACGCACTTTTAGTCCTGAGTTTTTAAACAGGATTGATGATGTGGTAATTTTCAATTCTCTTACCAAAGAAAATATCTTTGAGATAATTGATATTTTGATGAAAGGTGTAATGAAGCGGTTGGTAAACCTTGGATTTTCAATGGAATTAACTGCAAGGGCTAAAGATTTTATTGCAGAAAAAGGGTACGATTCTCAGTTCGGCGCAAGGCCTTTACACAGAGCTATTCAAAAATACCTGGAAGATCCTTTAGCAGAAGAAATTTTAAATATGGCTGTAAAGGAAGGAGATACGCTACTAGCTGATTTAGACGATGCTAAAGAGAAAATCCTCTTCACTTTAAAACCTGCCGAAACAGTAATAGAGGCAAAATCAGAAGTTTAATTTTATAAGTACTATAAATAGCAACGCCATCCTTTTGGGTGGCGTTGTTATTTTAAAGAGGTTTAAAAATTGTTAGCGTTTTCAATGCTTAAACTTTACCATATTTTACTTTGAGTGTTCCCTTTTTTGGCTCACTTTTGCAATAATGAAGAAGATTGTAATTACAATAGACGGTTGGTCATCTTGCGGAAAAAGTACTTTGGCAAAACAACTTGCAAAACACTTAGGCTATGTTTACATTGATAGCGGTGCCATGTACCGTGCAATTACGCTGTATTTTTTGCGACATCATCTTGACTGGACAGATGTTTCGGAAGTAAACAATGCATTGAAGAATATTATATTGGAATTTCACTGCAATGAAAAAAACGGGCAATCAGAAATTTTTTTAAATGGAGAAAATGTAGAATATGTGATTCGGGATTTATTAATAGCAGAAAAAGTTAGTGAAGTGGCTGCAATAAAAGAAGTGAGATCATTTGCAGTAGCTGAGCAACAAAAGATGGGAAAAAAGAAAGGCCTTGTAATGGACGGCAGGGATATTGGTACAACAGTATTTCCAGATGCTGCACTTAAGATTTTTATGACGGCAGATATATCGGTAAGGGTTGAACGAAGATTTAAGGAAATGTTCGAAAAAAACCCAAATATCACGATAGAGGAAGTAAAAAATAATCTTGAAATGCGGGACTACATTGATTCTAACAGGGAAGTGAGTCCTTTAAGAAAGGCTGTTGACGCCATTGTAATTGATAATACCAACATCAGTATGGAGCAGCAATTAAAAATTGCATTAAATCTTTTGAAAGAAATATAATAAGTTTTTTATTAAAAGATTGAACCCATAAAGCTTTTTAAGATAAAGATTTTACCATTTTTCCTATAATAGAACCATTATAGTATATCTGAATTGTGTAATTTCCTTTCTGAAATTTTTCGGTACTTAAGGATAATTGTAACTTTTTTAATTCGCCCGGTGAGTAGTCGAAATGCATTTTATCACTATAATTTTTTTTACCTTCCGGGGTATCAAATGTGCCCGCTTCCCAAACTGAGTTTTGTAATACTTTTCCATTTGGTTGTATCAATACCACAATTATTTCGGCCGATTTACTTTGATAGTTATTACTTTTAACAATAAAAGATCCATTTAACTTTTCTGTTTCATCTGCTTCTATAGTTTCAATATTTTTTTCATCATTGGACGTTAAAGCTGTTAAGCGAATATCAGCTGTAGTAAAAACAGGTGTAACAGTTGTTTTGGTTGTGGGCAATTTATCTGTAACTGTCAGACGGCTACTATTTTGGCCACCCAAATTTTGTTCAGCAACTATTTGTTGCAGGAGTGTTTTTAAATTTTTATTACCATTTTCAACTTCAAGGTTATGGTTTTGAAGTTGTGCGATTTTTAGCTGAAGTTCTTCAATTTTTTCACTTGCAGTACCAAGGTTGGTTGTACTGTTTTTATTTTTTAAAATAGCGACAATATCTTCTTTTAATTTGTTGATTTCATTTAATTTATTGTCAATATTACCCAACAGAGAATCTGTCGAAATTTTTGTAGAATTAATCCTGGAATCCAGTTTATCTATTGTACTTGTATAAATGTTAAGTAGCGAATCCCGAATATTATTTGATGTAGCAATAAAAGGAGTCTTTTTGTTTTCAAGTAAGATGGCTTTTTGTTTCTGAGTATCATTGTAAAAATTATAACCCCAAAGGCAAAGGAATACCAATGACAAACTAAGCAGTACTAATGAAAGTAAAATTAATGATGTTGATTTATTATCTCTCATAAACCTGAAGTAATAATGCTATCTGAAAAATATAGAAAAAGGACGAAATTTATTTGCCAATATTTTGATCAACATAGGCAGATATCCATCCAACCTGTCCATTTTTTATTAGAAAAAATTGTTTCTTTTCATAAACACCTTCAAACTGCCTCATTATTTTTAATAATAATGCAGTACCGGCCAATAAAGATTTTTGATCAAATACCTGGTTTACTTTTTTGATTTCATTTGCAATGGCAATTTTATCAAGTGTACTGTCTTTAATATTTTTTACTATCATAACATCCGAGAGAGAAGTATAATTGGTTGATAATACGTCATTGAATTTAACAACCTCGTCGTACGTAACAACTACTACAGCATTGTCAACCAGCTCAGGAAATAATAAATTTGCTACAGACCAGGCAATGCCTCCACTAAAGGCTATATTATCACTCATGTTATAAGCTCCACTTTCATTAACTGCATAAATTACTTCCGTATTTACAGTACCTGCAATTACCCGTGGCAGTTGTCTTTTAAAATTTGCAATGCTTTTATCATCTTCGCATCTTTTATCAGTAGCAGTAGCGGTACTTTTTGTTCCCCACGTCAATTGAAAAAGCTTCAAATCTTTTATATTTCCATTTGGAAAATATCCACCCTTTGTATTTCCACTTCCAATATCAATTAAAAATGTTGAATATCTTTTTGCTTCAGGAATAATGCCAATGTGGGATAACCGGGCCTCCTGCATTACATCAATAATTTCTACAGCACGGGTAGGTTCATTTATTTTAAGCCGGAAAGAATCTACAAATTTGCTAATCCAGCCTACCTTATCATCTTTTTCAGCCTGTACTTTAACACCACTGCTAATTACTGTAAAAACCCTTTCGGATGGTATATTATAATTATTTACTGCCGCCTTGTAAAGATTACAAAATGCATTTAGCGAAGCCTCAAAAGTGGTGTTTGTAAATGATATAAAATCGGTATTAACAGAAGTATCTTTTATTGCGTTAAAAGCACCATTTTTTTTTGCATTTTTACCTATTTCAAGCAAACTCATTTTTACCCCTTTTGCACCAACTTCAATGCCAGCATACACTGCAGAGTTTTTATATTTTAACTTTAAACTATATTGAGCTGTTACCGTGTAAAAACAGGTAAAAAGCATGGTAAGAGATAGTGAAAATAATTTTAATAGTTTCCTGTTCATTCTAAAACGGTTTCTTTTCTTAAAAGTAAGAAAATACGGGCAGGCGTCAGGAGGCATTTGGTTATTGTGAAAAAAATGTGATTAAACAAGGGCAACTATATAATTTATATGCACCAATGTTTTAATACTACTATACCTCCATTTTGGCCCTTGCTTCTATACACCAAATAAGCTCTTTAATGAAAATTGCAGCTCTTTTATCCGTTCCTTCTTTATCAATGGCATTTCCTTTTTCGTCAAATGTCTTATCAATTGTTGGTACCGGAAACATGGCTGGTACCGTCCACGCACCAATCTTCCACAAAGAGAATTGAAGGGAGGTAATAACCTGTGTGCCACCAAAAATACCATCGGATACTGTGGCAATAGCAATTGGTTTGCGGTGCCATTCCTTGTATAAAAGATCGATTACATTTTTCAAAGCGGCAGGGTACCCACCATTGTATTCGGGCGTGACTATTATAAGACCATCAGCATTTATTACTTTTTCCGTAAAACCCAGCACTTCTTTAGAAGGACTAGCCTGCAGTCGCAAACGTTCTTCAAAAATGGGAAATTGGTATTGTTGAAGGTCGAGTATTTCAGCAATAGCGAGTTGATTTTCTTCTACATATTGTTTAAAATATAAAGCTACCCGGTGGCTTTTTCTACTTGTACGTATGCTGGAAGAAATGATTGCAATAGAGGCCATAAAAATATTTTTTTTTAAAATATAATAGTAAAGTTAAACTTCCCCTTCATATAATTTTTCAAATATAATTATTGAAAGACAGCACCTTCAAATACAGGTATAAAAAGCGAGAGGATTTTTTATTTTACAATTCGCCTTAAAACAAAAACAGCTATACTGTTTCCAATATAACTGAAATTGTATCATTAATTACCTATTTTTATTGAACGCCTTCTGTAGCATTTGCTTCTCCTTTATTGCTTTTGCGTTTAAACAATGAGGCATCTATTTTACCAAAGCGGTAACTAAGGTTTAACCGAACCATTTGTGGATCACGCAGGCGGTTGTAAGTCTGTGTAAAATATTCGCTACTTGAATATTGATTACTTACTCGGGTTTTAAAAATATCATTGATACTTAAAGAAACAGATGCTGCATTGTTTTTGAGGAAGCTTTTTTTAACTGCAAGATCCATTCCCCATGATGGCAATATATAGCCCTGAGAAGAACTTTGACTTTGCATCATTGGTGGTCCGCCCATGCCAGGGTTGTTATTTACCGGCAGGTTTGTTTTAGACTGATAGGTTGTTGTAAATTGTATTGCAAAATTAGAAGGCAGTTTAAAATTACTATTGAATTTACCAAACATACTCCATAAGGCACCTTGCGATGTACTGGTTACATTATCAGTATTTACTTTTGAGTTGTACAAATTTATATTTGTACTGATATCCCACCATTTGTTTAAATAATTTTGCGATGTTACTTCTACACCCGTAGAATAACTTGAGTTGGCATTGATGTAAGTATTGATCAATTGATCTGTACCTGTAACAGGATCAGGTTCCTGTACTAAATAACGGGTTATTAAATTGTTGGTGTGTTTGTAATAAACCGAACTTAAAATAGTATTATTTCCCTTAAATGTTTTTAGATAAGATAATTCGAGCGATTGTGTAAACTCTGGTACCAGGTTGGGATTGCCTCTTGTGATATTTAATTTATCGGTATAATCTGTGTAAGGAATCAACTGAAAAAAGTTAGGCCTGTTAATACGACGACTGTAACTTAATTGCACCTGTTGTTTGTTTTTTAATTGCTGACTTAAAAATATAGAAGGAAACAAACTAATTGGATAACTGTTATTAAATTTCTCACCGGTGTTGGTTAATGTTCCTGTATAGTCAGAATGTTCTGCACGTAATCCTAATTTGTAACTGAAATCTTTTACACTACTGCTTAATGTTGCATAGGCTGCATAAACATTATCATTGTTTGTATAATTGCTGGTAGCAGAAGGAATTATAACATAATCAGTACCATCGTAAAGATAGTTGTTATTTATGTTGGTTCTGCTTCTGATAGCAGCCCTTACGCCTGCTTCTATTTTAGTTAATTTGCTCAATGGTTTTACATAATCTGATTGAATAACAAAGTTTTTATCCCGGCCG
Source organism: Ferruginibacter sp. (assembly GCA_043782265.1). Lineage (GTDB taxonomy): Bacteria > Bacteroidota > Bacteroidia > Chitinophagales > Chitinophagaceae > Ferruginibacter. The sequence goes on from JAYWAU010000224.1 coordinate 10,940, forward strand.
CTGCCAATGGATTTTTGTAATTCTGTATTTGTAATAACATCACTGTTATATCCATAATAATTGGTAGTGTATAAAGAGTTATTGCTGTTTTTACCACCAAAAAAATTGGCATCAACGGTTAACTCTTCACCTTCTTTAGGAAAAAGATGTTTTAAGCCAAATACAAGCCCTTGCCCATTAAATTCACGTTTACCTGTAGTGGTGCGATTGCTCTCACTGCTTATTTTTCCACTATTGAACAAACTATCCGTAGTAATATCAATGGTTTCATTAGGGTTAAATTCACCATGTACTCTGATGCCTGTTAACGATAATGTAGTTCTGTTAGTAATAAAATAATCAATACCAAATTTGCCAAACAAAAAGCCCCCTTTTGTTTTATTGAAATTGCTTTGGTAAACGGATGTTTGCGGAATATCCAGTAAATTCAACCGCTCCGTGGTACCGGTAGTCTGACCTTTATTTTGATTTACATTAAGTGCAGCCGTAAAGTTTAATTTATTCTGCCGAAAACTAAAATCTCCACCGCCATTTAATGCCCCACGTTTATCAACTCCCATCCTAACATTACCATTGTAACCACTCTTTTTGTTTTTCTTTAAAACTATATTTAAAATACCTGCACCGCCACCAGAAGCATCATATTTTGCAGAAGGATTGGTAATAACTTCAACACTTTCAATTGCATCTGCCGGTATTTGATCAAGTGTTAGTGTTGTGGGCCTGCCATCAACCAATAATTGAGGTGGGCTGTTACGTAGTGTAACATTGCCATCAATATCAACATTTACAGAAGGTACATTGCGCATAACATCAAGCCCTGTTCCGCCGGCACTCATTATATTTTTTTCTACGTTAAATATCTTTTTATCTGCACTTAACCTTACAGATGGGCTTACAGAGGTGATAGTAACATCCTGTAATTGTTTAGAATCTGTAATTAATTTAATATTACCTAAGTCTTTATCAAAAGAGGGCATACTGCCTGCCGCAGGTTTAGTAGCACCGGGTTCCATTTTTGGTAAAAAAGAGATTGCCTGATCGGTAGCTTTAAAACCACTGCTGCTTATTTTTAATTGCAGGTTACCCATTATAGGCAGCTCATCAAAACTAAAATCACCATTGCTTTTGGTGATCATTCCTTTTACTAAAACCTCTTTCATTTTTTTGGTTGTGGAATCCATTTTTTTTCTCATCAACATTACAGATGCACCGGTTACAGGTTTGCCATCTGCATCGGTTAATTTGCCGTAAACATGACCAACATTTCCCATGCCCTTGTTTGTTCCACCAGGCTGCATGCCTGCAGGCATTTGTGCAAAAACACCAAAGGAGGTGATTGTGATGGCTATCAATAAAAGAATCTTTTTCATAATTGTTATTTAATTGAACACAAAACTACCTTGCCGCAAATGCTATTTTAAGCAAATGAGATAAGCAGGTAAAATGTTGCGACGAAATCGTTAAAGACAGAAAAATCCTTAAAGGGGGAGTTTGTTTTTGTAAAAGAGGAAATACGCATAAAGTGCTTACTTCCTTCAATTAATTGCCGAGGAATGCATATTGCCAGCTTATTGCTTCGGCTTTTGAATTTAGAATGTGCGTCACCGGCATAATTAAAAATTATGCCGGTTGGAGTATTTTGGGGTAGTGTAGTTATTTAGCACCAGCATGTAACAGTTCCAGTCCTGTAGCCGTTCTTGGCTTAAATCCTGTCCATGTTTTTTCATTGGAATTTGGCTGAAGATCAAGGTATTTACCATAATCCTGTTTCTTTAAATAAATGCCTATAAAAGCAGTTACAAAATGCTGGTTGATGTTGTTAATCCTTTGCCCGTTCCAGGATGGCTCTGCATAATGATAGTATTCATCGAAATTTACACCTGCTTTTAAAGACTCCACCGGGGGGGGATTTGGGGCAACATTGTGTCGGGCATTTTGATATGTTAACAGGTAGCGATTGGTATTTACTGCACCTGTGTAAATTGCTTTAATGCCATCCTCGTAACCAGATACATCATCAAGACTGCCTGCAACAAAAAACGTAGGTACTTTTAACCCTTGCAATCCTGCCGCATCCCAAACGCCACGCTGCATTCCCCAGGGGGCAAATGCTACAACTGCTTTTATTCTTGGATCAATAGATGCCTTATAATCTGCATTGTTTGTGGTGCGTACTTTTAATGCATTACTTCCCCCCGTCATTTGGCCAAAAACAGTATCGAGCTTGCCGCTATAACCAGCTCCGGCAACATTGAGCACGCCGTAGCCACCCATAGAATACCCAATCAATGCGGTATTGTTGGCATCTGCCAAGCCGGCTAAAAAACTTTTACTATCAGCAT
>JAYWAU010000225.1:0-4838 GCA_043782265.1 Ferruginibacter sp.
CAGGATTACCGTCAGATAATTTCTCAACGTTTGGGAACAGCAAATAAATACAATACCGGTGTTCCTGCAGATGCAGATGGTTATGCACATGGCTACAACCGTTATGCCACTGATGTGCTAATACCAGCATTTGTTGCAGCCTACACAGGCAAAGATCCTAAGTTAGTTGCGCTGATTGACCAAAGTAATCCAAACATTAAAACCAATCCGTATAAAGGTTATATACCAAGGCCAAATTGGAAATTGGATTATACAGGATTAAGCCGTGTAAAGGGTCTTGAGAAAATATTTACGAACATCACCATTTCACATGCATACAATGGTAGTCTTAGTATGAATGGATTTACCTCTGCATTATTTTACGCAGATACTTCCCGTTATGGATATCCTTCTTTTTACGATACCATTTCTAAAAATTACATCCCGTACTTTTTGGTACCCAATATAACCATCACAGAACAGTTTGCACCGTTGGTAGGTATTGACGTAATGTTTACCAATCAGTTGCAGTTTAAGATTGATTATACCAAGCAGCGTACATTAAGTTTAAGTCTGATAGATTTTCAATTAAGTGAAACACGTTCTACAGAATTTGCCATTGGCGCAGGTTTCCGTAAACGTGGTATGAAGTTGTTGGGTGGTTTAAAATTGCCTAAGTTTTTAAGTAAGGGAGGAACCGGTAAATTAGACAATGAGATCAACTTTCGTTTCGACATGAAAATACGGGATAATGTAACCGTAAATAACCGGTTAGATCAGGAAGCAACTCTGCCCACCGGAGGCAGTAAAGAAATAACCCTTAACCCCACCATTGATTATTATTTAAATAGCCGGATAAATTTAAAATTTTATTTTGATCAGCGCCGTATTATACCATACATTTCCTCCAGCGCACCTATTACCAATACAAGGGCGGGTGTGCAAATAAGGGTTTCTCTGGCACAATAATTTTATAATAAATTCTTATGTAATCCTCCCCTTCGGGTGAGGATTACTATTTAAAAAATTTCCATAAAGTTATCGTGATCCCCACATTTATATTTATCAGCAACAACCTTGCGACTTGTCCGCCCTGGCGGATCGCCCTCTTTTACTTTTTGCGCAGTAATGATCAAATCGAATCAATATTGCTTTTCTTTTCGCTTTAAGTGTTATCTATCAATAAATTATTTTAACCATTTGGTTAAAAATAATTTGATAATGTAAAATCAACTTCTATCTTTACCAAAAATTAACCAAATGGTTAAATCTTGGATTAAGAAAAAAGATAAAACTACCGAGGAAGCAATACTACAGGTAGCCCGGAAAGCCTTTACCCAAAAAGGCTTGTCTGGTGCCAGGATGCAGGATATTGCGGATGAAGCCGGCATCAATAAAGCGCTGGTACATTACTATTTTGAATCGAAAGAAAAATTGTTTGGGTTGATCTTTGACCAGGAATTTGAAAAATTTTTCTCCAGCCTGGTCGTACTCATTTCTGCTGATATTCCCTTGTTTGAAAAAATAGAGCAGATCGTTAGCCTGGATATTGAAAGGCTGAGCCAGTTTCCGGATATGCCCCTGTTTGTTATCAACGAAGTAAGCCGTAATCCTGAGATCATGGCAAAACGGTTGAAGCGGTTGCAACAGAAAACTGTAATGGAAGGTTTTCAAAAACAAATCAACAGCGAGATAAAGAAGGGGAACATTAAAAGTATTAGTGCAGAGCAATTGCTAATCAACATTCAATCGTTGAGCATTTTTCCTTTTATTGCAAAACCGATGTTGAAGAAAGTATTGCAAAAAACGGAAAAGGATTACCAGGAAATGATACAGGTTAGAAAGAAAGAATTGGCAACATTTATTATCAATGCCATTAAAAATTAACCCGGTTCTTTATTTAAATGTTTACGTTAATACCAACAGTTATGATTTGGAAAATAAATTTGTTGATTGCTTTTCTACTATTCAGCCAGCTGCTAATTGCACAGCAATTATCCGAAATCTCCATTGAGCAGTGTTATAATCTGGCGGCTAATAATTCGCCTTTGTACCAGCAAAAAGCATTAACGATTGCAGCGGGAAATAAGGCAGAAAAAAATCTGAATCTGAAATGGTTGCCGCAGCTGGATCTGAACGCACAGGCAACTTACCAATCGGATGTTACTGCATTACCGATCAAAATCCCCAATATAACAATACAAGAATTAGATAAGGATCAATACAAAGGAACGCTGGAATTGGTGCAGCCTGTTTTTGATGGCGGTGTTATTTCCGGACAAAAAAGGCTACAGCAAATTACTACACAAACAGAAGCACAGAAAGTGGAGGTGGATCTGTACCAGTTAAGATCAACCATTAACAGTTATTATTTTACGGCTTTGCTGATGGATCAGAATATTGGGTTGATGAACCTGGTGCAACAAGACTTGAACAATAGTTTAAAAACAGTATCAGCGCAAGTTTTAAATGGGGTGGCTACAAAAAGCAACCTTGATTTATTGAAGGCTGAGTTATTAAAAACCGGGCAGCAAAAAATTGAATTTGGATCAGTTAAAAAGCAGTCGATAGAAATATTGGCCATTCTCACCGGCGCAAATCTGGATGAACATACCAGGCTGATTAATCCTGTTGGTAATTATAATATTGCTGACACAATCGTTGTGCGTCCCGAATTAAAATTGTTCGATTTTCAGCAACAGAATATTCAGCTGCAGTCAAAATTAATCAACGCAAAAACAAGCCCTAAGTTTTCGCTTTTTGCAAATGGGGGATATGGTAAGCCAGGGCTAAATATGTTGAGTAATCAGTTTCAATGGTTTTATATGTCTGGTGTTAAACTAAATATTCCCATCATGAGCCGCATCACACAGCAAAAAGATAAAGAAGTTTTGAAGATACAGGAGCAGGTTGTGGGCAAACAAAAAGAAATTTTTTTAAGAAATAATCAGCAGTTATTGGTCAGGCAAAGGAATGAAATAGAAAAGTATCACCTACTAATGGGTACCGATTCAGCCATCATTGAATTACGAACCAGTATTAAAGAAAATGCCTTTGTTAAATTATCCAATGGCATCATTACTACCGATGATTATATACGGGAATTGAATGCAGAAAATCAGGCGATGCTAAATCAAAAATCACATGAAGTGGCGCTGTTGCAGGCGCAATACAATTACAAAATCATCATGGGCCAATAGCCCATATTGCAAAATATTTAATCAACTACTAACATGAGATCAGCTATTAAATTTCTTATTCCGCTTTTGGCCATTCTGTTTTCTGCCTGCAATACAGGCAATAATAAATATGATGCCACCGGCACTTTTGAAGCGGATGAAATCGTTGTTTCGGCAGAAGCAACCGGTAAAATATTGCGCCTGGATGTTGAAGAAGGATCTACGCTGGCAAAGGATTCTGTAGTGGGCAATATTGATCCGTCGGCCATTGAATTGCAAAAGGAACAGGCGGCTTCTTCGGTAGATGCACTTACACAAAAAACAAATGATCCATCGCCGCAAATCAGTATTTTACAAGCGCAGATGGTGGCGCAAACAAAACAAATTGCCGTGCAGGAAGAACAATTAAAAACACTTTTAAAAGAACAGCAGCGGTTTAAAAACCTGGTTGCTGCAGACGCATCGCCTGCCAAACAACTGGATGATATTACCGGCCAGGTGAATGTATTGCGGGAACAAATTATTGCATCAAAAAGTCAGCTGACCGTTTTGCAAAGCCAGGTCAATTCGCAGCGGCAGGCCGTAGCTATACAGAACCGCGGCATTCTAAGTGAGAAAAATCCCATGGAGAAAAAAGTAGCGCAGATAGAGGATCAATTGAATAAAACAAAGATTGTAAATCCCGTTACCGGAACGGTGCTTACAAAATACGCAGACGCCAATGAATATACCAATACAGGCAAAGCCATTTATAAAATTGCCGACTTAAGCACTATGAAATTGCGGGCTTACATCACGGGCAATCAACTGGTGCAGGTAAAATTAAATCAGCAGGTAAGGGTATTGGTAGACGCTGGCAAAGGAAAGTACAGGGAACTAACAGGAAGTATCAGTTGGATATCTGACAAGGCAGAATTTACGCCCAAAACAATTCAGACGAAAGAAGAAAGAGCCAACCTGGTATATGCCATCAAGATCAACGTAAAAAATGACGGATACCTGAAGATAGGAATGTATGGCGAAGTGGTATTTTGATGTCTGATGTCTGATTTTTTGATGTCTGTTTTTTTTCAACTTGTTGTTTCATACAGATGGTTACATGGTTGTATTGCTAATTGTTGTTTGGATAAATACAGCCGGAGATATCAATCTATTTCAACTTTTTGTTATAAAATTAGAGGTCGTTTAAAACCAATGTGGATTTGACAGTTAACCATCATTCAATAATAAAACAATTAAACAATAAAGCAATCTAATAATTCAACAATTCAGCCACTCAATGCCATCAGTAACTGTAGAAAATATCGTTAAAAAATATGGCGCTAAAAAGGAGCTGGTTACTGCATTGGATGATGTTTCTTTGGAGGTTTCAACAGGTGAACTGTTTGGTGTAATTGGCGCGGATGGTGCCGGTAAAACATCGCTGTTCAGGATATTGACAACCTTGCTTCTTGCGGATAGCGGAACTGCTACAGTGGATGGTTTTGATGTAGTGAAGCAATACAAGGACATCCGCAATCGCATTGGTTATATGCCGGGTAAATTTTCTTTGTACCAGGATTTAACGGTAGAAGAAAACCTGCGCTTTTTTGCCACCATTTTTAATACCAGCATTGAGGAAAACTATGAGCTTATTAAAGAGATCTATGTACAAATTGAACCGTTTAAAGATCGCAGGGC
>JAYWAU010000226.1:0-4814 GCA_043782265.1 Ferruginibacter sp.
AGAAACACCAAAGGGGGCAGGCCATCTAAAGAGATCAAAAGAAATAAAACGGTCACAGTGCATTGCAGTGCTTTTGAACAAAGGCTGCTGAAAACAAAGAGTAAAGAAGCCGGTATGACTGTCTCAGAATATTTGCGTGAGATCGGGCTATCTGGAAAAATTGACAGAACAAAAAAGGAGTTCCCGAAAGAGGCTTTAACGATGAATGGAACACTCAATCATATTGCTGCGAACTTAAACCAGTTGGCAAAAAAAAGAAATAGCGGAGAAGAATTTGATGCATATCTGTCCGTCAAAGAGTTGCAGTTATGTGACCAGTTGAAGGAACTGACCATCACTATAAAAACCCATTTTGTATGATCGGAAAAATATCTATCGGAAAATCTTTTGGGGGTTGCCTGCGTTATTGCCTGGAAGATAAGCAGGAATTAAGTCATGAGCAGAAGCTGGCTCTTAGTAAACAGGATGGCCTGCAACATGAGAACCGGGCAGAGGTATTGGAGTATAATATGTGTTTCGGAAATAAGAAAGAACTGGTCAGCCAGTTTAATGATGTAAGAACTTTACGCCCCAATTTATCAAGGCCAGTGATGCATATTTCATTAAGCCTCGACCCGGAAGATCTTTTTACAAAGGAGAAGCTCAGGCAGATCGGACAGGATTCTGCTAAAGAGTTCGGTTTTGAAAATAACCAATACATAGTCATCTATCACAAGGATACGGAGCATCCCCACCTGCATATTGTAGTCAACAGGATAGGCTTCGATGGTAAGACTATTAGTGATTCCAACAGTTACCGCAAAGTAGCCGAACTCTGCCGCAAACTCGAACTTAAACATGAACTCAAACAGGTGTTAAGTCCTCGGAAATTTCTGAGCCAGCAGCAAAGACTGGAACATAAACAGGAACAGCGTATCGACCAGCGTAAAGAACAGTTGAAACAAAATATCCGTGACTGCCTGCTTACGGCTAACAACTTTACTGACTTTATCCGCAAAATGGAGCAGCGGCAGGTACAGGTATATAAGAGCCGGGGCATCAGTTTTACCGACAACAAAAAAATGCGGGTGAAGGGTAGTGAACTGGGGTATTCTTTGAGCACTATTGAAAAGATACTGGGTTATTCACTTGAAAAGCGACAGCAGTTGCACCAACAATTGGAACAGAAGAGAAAGCAGGTGAAAGTCACCAGAGACCAAAAGCAATCAAAATCTACCTCATCTGATAAGTCAAAGAATATGGAACAGGAAATAAAAATAGATCTCTGTCAAGCCTTAGAAATATTATTAAGGCCTGAGCGGGATCAGAGCCAGACACCACATGAATTATTACAGAAAAAAAGAAACCGTAAATACCTGTCACAACAATTATAAACCGAATACCACATAAAAAAATAAAACATGGAAGAGAAAACGATTGAAAAAGCGCTGAACCGGATCTCAGAAGAACGCCTTGAAGACAGCAAGGATTTAAGAAATATAAAAGCAGATCAGGAAAAGCAACAGCAATTGATACAGGAAACAAAGGAACAGGTCAGCAATTTACATCAAAAGATGGAAACATTTAAAAAGGAACAGCAAATACTAATGCAGCGTATCGCCGTGCCAATCGAACAACTCGAAGATTTTGGTGCAAGCATCGATTCTCATAGTGAACTCTTGAAAAAACCGCTTATTCAAAAAGTAGTTCATGAGCATCATGTGCCAAAATTACTTTATGCTACTGTAGCACTTTTTTGTGTTTGTGTAAGTTTTGGTGTTGGCTGGTTCCAAACCGGGCAACACTTAAACCAGTATCGTAACAATGATACTAAATGGAGAAAGTTACTGCTGGGTGCCAAGCCAATCCTGACGGAAATCATGCAGGAAGTATCTACAAACGTTGAGCAGAACCCGGATAATGTAAGAGATTCCGTAGAAAATGAGGAAACTCATAACGCCCAAGTTTGGGACTTGCAGCAGAAAATGAAAGCAGACAGTGCCGAGATGCGTGCATTAAAAACAGGCAAGCCAGCCGGTGACAATAGTAGCTATATACATAAAAAGTAAAACCTACTATCCCGCAAAGCCTATCAGTTGTATCCCGCCTGCCGCGCCCGACATCACCTGCAAAAAACCAAGCCCAAAACGGCTTGGCTTTTTCGTTTTACCGCAACAGTGGCCTGCAACATCTGATTTTCAATTGACAGGATTACAGCCACTGTTGCGGTAAAACGAAAGGTGTTTTATTTTTTCACTGTTCTAATGTTAGGTATCGTTTCTTTGTGTTTAGATGACTCGCTGGTGAGGCCTGTCATTTCATTATGCGGAAGGCAATGGAAGAAAATGATGTATTTGCTGGTTTACTCATCATCTTTTTTTTGAATAATTGTTTTACCGGATTCTGCAAGAATATCCTGAATGATCCGCACTCTTTCGGTGAGGTCGAGTAGGTCTGTAAACCCAATACTATAATCTTCCCGGTAGCGGCTATCTATATAGGCTTTCTGTAAAAGGTTGAACAATTTTTTCTCGCTATCTGTTTTCCGGGGGAAGACATCTTGAATCCGGTAGGATACCATGCCAGCATATCGCAGTAATCTTTCAATATTGTGTGAGCAACAGTAGTAGCCCATAGCGATTTTTAACAATGTTCCTAATGCCTGCTCAACCGCCTGATGCAGCATAAAAGCTGCCAACCTATATTGTTTTCTTACGCGGAACAGATCTGCCCCAGCCAGAAATTCCTGAGACTTATTTAAGCCATCCCGAAATAGTTTTTTTAATGTTTTCTGTTCTACTTCTGGATTAAAGTGGTCAATCAGGGAAAGTGTTAGATTATCCGCCTCAAAAACAGGAATTGCAGACCTGCAAACCGTCCGGGCAAATAGATGGCCAGTGGCAAGCCATCCATTAAATATGGCGGTTTCCAATAGAATGATAGTAACTGGCATTAAAGAGCTGCAATGTTGCTCTATTTGATCCTGCCATTGTGGTAAGGATTTGTTATTGGTATTACGAATCAATACCAGGAAACAATAGTCGGCCACATGTTGCGAACTGGGTGCAGTGGTACAAAAAATACTTTCGCTACGCCGCCTGTATAAAGAAGCCCCCAGCAAATAGATCATGTCGGGTTGCTTTTTAGTAGCTGTGAAACCTCATTTGGACACTAAATCTTTATCCCTATATCTTCATTTTGCAGGAATGATCTTGTATTTTTACACTTTTTAAACTGCTACGATATTTTCATTCTTTCTAATTCACGTAACTTTTTATCCGCCATATTTGCGATAGACCGAAAGCCAGCACTTCTAAATATTTCTGACAAGTTGGTAAGGGTTACAATAAGTTGATTTAGCTCACCAATGTTTTGAAATGAGTATAACCCATCTCTATGGGTATCTTTGAGTTGCTCGATTATAGAGTCTTTGCTTTTACCAGTAACTGCCTGTAACATAGTCGCTAACTTTTAAATTTGTTGGGTTTCAGCAAGACAAATACTATTAACATCAAACGATTCTTTAACTCTATTTTATAAAAGCTTTTGTGTGTTTTTGTTTTCAATACAATAAAGAAAGCTAAGAAAGAAATGAAAATGGTGTAGGAAAAATCAAAGTTTACTTCTGTATTCTTTCGGTGAAGTACCATTTAATTTTTTAAATAGGCGAGCAAAATACTTGGGGTATTTAAAATTCAGGAGGTAAGCAATTTCAGTAATTGTATAGCTGGTATGCGATAGGTAATTTTTTGCTTGCTCTATTAAATGCTCCTGTATAATTAATAAAGCAGGTTTGCCGCAAATCTGGTTGCAAATCCGGTTAAGGTGTACAGCCGTAATGCTTAATTCTTTTGCAAATGCGGGGATGCTTTTTTGTTTATTGGCCGTTTTTACAGATTGAATAAACTTCCGGTAGTAATGCAATGATGCATTTGTGTCTATAAATAAATTATTGCCTTTATTAAGTACAAGACGGTGGATGCAAATAAAAAGCTGGCGCAGGAAAGAATCAAGCATTACTTTTTTATCTGTTTTATTTGTAAATAGCTCTTCATTTATATCGTTAAATAATTGTTGAATTTTTTCAAATGAACCAGGCAGCAAAACAATACATTTCAATGTCTCAAATTCCTGCACTAATGAGGCCGAGGCTGGAAACAAATTATCAAAAATTGAATCTGAAATGGTAAGTATATTTCCTGTAACATTAGTGCTGTATTGCAATCCATGTATGGTATTAGGCGGAATAACCAATATACATGGTGTTTTTAATGGCTGGGATTGTGCCGATGAGTCTAACGTAACTTTACCCGATTCAATACAGAAAATTTGGTATAAATGTGCATGAAGGTGTGGTTTAATCACCCAATCAAAACCTTTGCTCCTTGTTTCAATTAACTCCAAGAAAATATAGTTGCCATTTGGGCGGTGGTTTAAATCGCCATACAAGCCATCATAATACGTCAGTTTTTTCTTCATCTTAAAAATGATGTTTGATTTGTATCTATAAAATGCAAATTAGTAACTTTTTGTTTTGCCCCAATATCTTTTCTTTACCTCTATTATTTTTTTACATCTTAATGTCTAATTATGATAAAAAGTATTTATACAAGAGCCGTGACAACAGTAACTTTTATATTTATTTTTTTAGTAGGTTTTGCCCAGCCTCCCACAGCTAATACAGAACATATTAAAAGAAAATGTCTTAATATTTCTTACGCCACCATATCTGCAGCACAAAAATTAGATATTTATTTACCTGAAGAAGGTAATGGCCCTTTTCCTGTAATCATCAGCATTCATGGTGGTGCTTTTATGTTTGGCGATAAAGCCGA
>JAYWAU010000227.1:0-4814 GCA_043782265.1 Ferruginibacter sp.
AGTTTCGTAGCTCAATGGTCAGATGCACCGAACTTTTAATTCGGGGGTTGAAGGTTCGAATCCTTCCGGAACTACAAATTGTCTGAACGGATGAATAGCTCAATGGCGGAGCGGTGGCTTGTTAAGCCAATGGTTGAAAGTTCGAATCTTTCCTCATCCTCAAAAATAAAATGGAGAGTTGACAGAGCGGTAATGTGCTGGCTTGCTACGCCGTGACATCGTTTATTCGATGCAAAGGTTCGAATCCTTTACTCTCCGCAAAAAAGATGTGTTGGCAGACGTAGCGTATGCACCTGGCTGCAAACCAAGATAACAAAGTTCGACTCTTTGACACATCTCTTTTAAAGGACGAACAGCTCCAATGGTAGAGCACTGCGTTGAAGCCGCAGCTGTACAGGTTCGAATCCTGTTTCGTCCGCAGTAAAATATCAGTATGATGTAACGGTAGCATGATAGCTTCCAACACTATCTGTCAGGGTTCGAATCCTTGTATTGATGCAAAACGAATATTGCAATTAAAGCAACATTGAAAAGCAACGGTTGAACGGAGCGTCGCCAATGAAGTTCAATCAGGGTACAAAAGCCGGTCAACAAAATAAATAAGCAAAATACCCCTTTAGGGGATGGGGGCAACTAAAATGGAACAGCAGCAGCAATGGAGAAAACTAAGTGGTGAAAAAATCCGCAGACCAATGGAAGATGAAATTGCGGAAGTGATTATAAGGGAAAGAGCGATGGGCAATGAGCTGAGAGTATGCATTGGTACCGATAGCCAGGTGAAAGCCTGTCCCGGTAAAACAGGGAGGAAGGAGACTGAATTTGCTACCGTGATTGTTTTCATCCGAAAAGGCAAAGGTGGCTTTATGTACATACGCAACGAAACCACCACACAAAAAATGAGTATCAAAGAAAGGATGCTGGTGGAAGTGGCGAAGAGTATTGAAGTGGCGTATCCGCTGTGCAATATTTTCAGCAGGTACAGTGTGGATATGGAAGTGCGTGTGGACATCAACACCAACCCCAACTTTAAAAGCAATGATGCTTTGAAAGAAGCGATGGGTTATATACTGGGAATGGGCTTTGTGTTTAAGGCCAAGCCGGATGCGTTTGCAAGTTCCAGTTGCGCCAATAAAGTAGTGGAGTAGTGTGCAAAGAAAAGAGGTTAAAAAAAATTATAACAAGCTTAAAGAAATTAAAATGGACAACATTGACCAACAGAAAATCATGGATGCAAACAGCATTTTTGAGTCGGGTTTTTTATACAGTAAATCATTGTACCTGTACTGCTTTAACAGCATACCCAGTGCCAGTTATATTGGCAACATCGATGGAGAAAAGTCATTCAATGCACTGAAAGAAAAATTCGGGCATTTGATAACATCGGTGCATACCAACAGATATTACGACAGTAAGCTGAAGAAATATTCTTTTAATGAAACCTATGTTATCATGCAGAATAACTGCATACTGGAATTTGATTCGGGATATTGCGAAATTTATCACAACGGGCAGCAGGATGATTTTATCAATGACTGTACAGTTTTGATGAGGGCGTTTAAAGAACGGCAGCGCAGAAAGCCGTTGGAGATAAACCTGATCAGCCGTGGACAAAATGGATTGGGACTTTAGCAACTGGAGGTGAAACGTACCAAACTCGACCTTGATCTTTTTTACGAAGCCGATTTTAAAGAAGTGAACAGCGTGATTTGTAAAAGACTAAGCACTGATAAAGACAAGGGCATTGTGTTGCTGCCTGGCTTGCCCGGCACAGGCAAAACAACTTACCTGCGTTACCTGATCGGGAAAATTAAAAAGAGAATTTTGTTTGTTTCTCCCAGTTTAGCGGGCGACATTATGAATCCTGATTTTATTCAGTTGCTGGTAAACAACCCCAACTGCGTACTCATCATTGAGGATGCAGAAAATGTGATCATGGATAGAAAAATAAGCGGCAATGCATCAGTGTCTAACCTGTTGAATATTTCGGATGGGTTGCTGGCAGATTTCCTGAATGTTCAGATCATTTGCACATTTAACAATTCGCTTACGCTGGTAGATAATGCGCTGATGCGTAAAGGAAGGCTGATAGCAAAGTACGAGTTTGAAAAATTGACAATCAACAAGGCGCAGCAATTAAGCAATCATTTTGGTTTTGATAACATCATTACAAAGCCGATGACGATAGCAGAAATTGCCAACCCTCATGACCAGGAGCACAAGGCAGAAAGAGGGGAAGTGATTGGTTTTAGAAAACATGAAGTGACGATGAATTAAAATATTGTTCATGGCGACATCAGCACAAGAGCTTGCTTAACGGCAGGATGAGAATAGTATATTAAAATCCTTGCCAAAGACAAAGCTGCTTTGCGTATCAACGGATATGCCCGCTACAAAGTGATGGATATTGAAAAGGCATTATTACAAAACAAAGACTACGAACGCCAGTTGTATGTAGATACAAAGTGGTACAAAGACTTAGTGAACCTTATTATCTTAGTGCCTTCGTGGTTCAAAAAAACAGCAAAATGAGCAAATTAAAATTAACCGGAAAACAAATCCGTGCCATTGGCTACAAAGAAGGGCCGGTGGTGAGTGTGGCCATGCATACCATGTGTACACACTTTAAACATTCTACTGAAGAAGAAGCACTGACAATATTAAAAGACATTTTAGCTGCACCGGAAAATTACCTGGCAGATGAAGTATTATCTAAAATTGCAGAGAAACTAATGGTAGTGGAAGAAGAGGACGCAATAGAAATTCCTTTGAATGAAAAAGGCGTTGCGTATAATGTCTTCGGTGCAAAGCACATTGAAGATGGTGCTTTGGCACAAATGCAAATAGCTGCTAAATTACCCGTTGCGATTGCCGGTGCTTTGATGCCCGACGCACACCAGGGTTATGGCCTGCCGATTGGTGGTGTGCTGGCAACTGACAATGCCATTATTCCTTATGCTGTGGGTGTGGACATTGGTTGCAGAATGTGCCTGAGTATTTTCGCCATTGATCCGGAAGAACTGAAAAAAAGAGAAGCTTATTTTCAACGTGAATTAGTGGCCAATACTTTGTTTGGCGCAGGAAGAGAATTCAGTGACAACAAAGATTACGAAGTAATCGACCGGAAGGAATTTTCTGAAATTAGTTTCTTAAATGGCTTACAGCACAAGACCTTAAAACAATTAGGTTCTTCCGGAAGCGGTAACCATTTTGTGGAATTTGGTAAAGTGGAAATTACAGACGCTGGCAACCCAATGAATTTACCAGTTGGTATTTATTTTGGTTTATTAAGCCATAGCGGAAGCCGTGGTATGGGTGCCACCATTGCAAACCACTACACACAAATCGCCATGCAAAAAACGGTGTTGCCAAAAGAGGCAAAACATTTGGCCTGGTTAGACCTTGATACCGAGAAAGGCATGGAATATTGGCTGGCGATGAATCTGGCAGGCGATTATGCAAGTGCCTGTCATCATACCATTCATGCAAAGATTGCCAAGAGCATTGGTGAACAACCATTGGCTGTAGTAGAGAATCACCACAACTTCGCATGGAAAGAAATGTGGGAAGGAAGAGAAGTAATTGTGCATCGCAAAGGCGCTACGCCCGCAGGTAAAGATGTGCTGGGAATTATCCCCGGCAGCATGACTGCACCGGGATTTATTGTAAAAGGTAAAGGCGAAACAGCTTCTCTAAATTCTGCTTCTCACGGAGCCGGAAGAAAAATGAGCCGTAGCAATGCACTCGCCAACATCACCCATGAAGCGTTGAACAAAGAACTGAAAGACCATGGTGTAAAATTAATTGGCGGCGGGCTGGATGAAGCGCCTTTTGCCTACAAAGATATCCATGAAGTGATGCAAAGCCAAACTACGTTGGTAGATGTGCTGGGGAAATTTTATCCGGCGATTGTACAGATGGATGGAAATGATCCAAGGAAATTTAGAAAATAGATAGGACAAAAATTAAATCAATAAAAACAATGAACCCCCCAAATTTGGGTGCTCTTTATTTTTCGGAATTTTTTATACTATTTAATAAAGGCTTTTATAGAATAGTTATTTTCATCCGTACTTATTTTAAAAAAGTATTGTCCGGCTGTTAAGTTAGCAAGCGGTAATATTATCCTTGTAGAAGAGATGCAGAGATGTTGCTTTTTCTGTTGCATCATTACTCCCATGGTATTGTAAACAGCGATAAATACATTTTCTTCTTTTTGAGTACTTACATCAGCAATTAAATTTCCCGAACTATTGTCTTTATACAATCTCATAATCTTTAGCGCATTACTTTTATTGGTAACACTGATGGTATTTGAATAAAGAAAGTGGGCAGATTCAGTTACTTTTATTCGGTAAAAATTTTTTCCTTGAAATGGATTTTTATCTATAACTGAATAATCAGCCGACAGACAGGCTTTAGGGATATTCAAAGTAAATGCATTTTCAAAATCTATACCGTTCGCACTTCTTTCAATTTCAAAAAGCGTATTTGGTTCCTCTAACTCAGTATGCCATTTAATACTGATTGTATTATTTTTCATCTGGGCACTAAAGCATGTAATTTTTAAAGGAAGTGCTACGAGGCTAAAAATATTTTTATCCCTAACTCTTCCAAAAAGAAAATCATGTCCAATGTCATTGGGGTGTATTGCACTGGCTGGATCCCTTCTATCATCCCTAAGCATATTTAAGCCATCGGATGTTACAAGATCATCCCAAAAATTAATGGCAAATACGCCAAACTGAGTATTGATGGCATCTTTAGTATCAAACAGACTCTGCCGTTGCGAAATACTGTAATCGTTGCGAGGCTGA
>JAYWAU010000228.1:0-4813 GCA_043782265.1 Ferruginibacter sp.
ATTAGCAGCAGTTAGTTTTGGTATTAAGAAGCCATCAGATTTATTTCTGATGGCTTCTTATTTAAATGCATTTTTAAACAATATATTTTTACATTATCTTTTATAAGTTCTGGCAGCATGTATAGTTTTTTGAACGAAATACTTTTTTTGCTAATCCTATTTATACACTCTGACATAATCTACTTCCATAGTTGCATTGGTAAATGCCGCATCAACCGCACCTCCAAAACCTCCGCCCATGGCTACATTTAGGATAAAGAAAAAATCGTGGTTAAATGGTATACCACTATAATTTACAGTTGTATGAAACAACTGACCGTCTACAAATATTTTAATTGTATAGGCTGTCCATTCTAAAGAATAAATATGAAATTCAGTAGTAGCATTTGCTATTAGTGTTGTACTGCCATCGGCACTACCACCAAAATGGCCGGGATAATGTAATGTTCCGTAAATTTTATTTAAATCTCTGCCAAGGTGCTCCATAATATCAATTTCTCCACAGGCTGGCCACGGTGCAGTGGCAACATCGCTTCCCAACATCCAGATGGCGGGCCAGGTACCTACACCTGCAGGAAGCTTTGCTCTTACTTCAACCTTACCGTATTTAAAGGCAAATTTATCTTTAGTAAGCAATCTGGCCGAAGTAAATGCACTGCCACTATAATTTTCCCTAATGGCGTTTATCTTTAAAAAGCCACCTTGAACAATTGCATTTTCGGGGCGGTTGGTATAATATTCCAATTCTGAATTACCCCATCCATTAGATCCTGTCCCCAAATCATATCCCCATTTTGTTGGGTCAGGTGCACCATCTTTATCAAATTCTTCTGACCAAAACAAGGTAGGTACGGGGGCAACAACTATAACGCTTATTTGTATAGATTTTTTAATGGTTAAAGCTGAGCTGCTTGTTGCAGTAACTGTAACAGTATAAGATTTGGTTCCTTCTTCGGTATATTGGTAGGTGGCATTTCCGGAAGTATTTGTTCTACTTTCCCCATTTCCAAATTCAAAAAAGTATGAAACTGAATTATCTGCTGTGGCTGTAAAAATTACCTTTCCGCTACCATCTGAACTTACAACAGCATTTAAAACAAGGTTGGCAGGAGGAGTTTTGTTTGCATCAGCTTTTTTACAACTGACCAGTATTAAAAAAGAGCATAAGAAAATTAATAGTTTTTTTAAATAATTCATATTTTTTGATTTTAATCGTTAATAGTTTTCATAACAAGAACTTGCAAATTAAGTTTTGTTATTGAATTGATTAAATTTAATAGGAAGGATAAACTAACATAAATTTAAACCGGGAGGTTATATTGTGGAAGACCATCTGCTTAACTTGTTATCGGGTAGTAAACAGCTAATAGGTTTGTTTATAAGTTGAGGGGTGTTTTTTGAATAAAGAACGTATACATTTTCATCAATAGCCATTCTATTGCCGGCCTCCCATAAATACCAAGTGCAATAAATAAAAGTATCAAAGCAAACCAATAAGCGGCTACATCGGTGTTTATTTTATCTATAGTTATCATAAAATATTTTTACCTGTTCAATATATATTTTTCAGTTTCTGTCAGCATCTTTTTATTAGTATGCGGAGCAATTAATACCTCGGGGTGGTAAATTACAGCAGCATTAACAGAGTTGGTAACAAGGCAATATTTTTGTGTTTTTTCCAGTGCAAGTGTAGCCTTATTTCTAAGCGTCTCATCAACTATAAATATTTTTGGATATAAATTAATGTGTGTGAATTTGTATTTCCCGTCAACGATTTCTATTTGTCCGATTGTATCACACTCGAAGTGAAAAATTTCAAAGTGAATCTTTTTTGCAAAAGCCAGGTAGGTTGTCATAAAACAACTGCTGATAGCACTTAAAAAAAAGTGTTCTGGTGACCATGGTTTACCTTCACCACCAAAGGCAGGCGGCATGGCAACCTGAAGGTTTCCTGCGGCATCATTTGCAGACAAAATACCTCTTGTATCGGCCAGCCAGTTTAACTGCACTTCAAATAGAAATTGTTTATCGGTTTTGCCAGACATGTGTTTATTATTACTTAACAAATCTATAAGTAAACACCCTATAGAAAAATGATTTATATCAGCCAACTCGCTGATTGTTTAGATTTGTTTGAAGATGCTTTAGTTAAGAGATATCTAAAGCATCCATATTGCTTCCTCATAATTTGCGTGTAGCTGGGTACTAGTCACCGTTGTCAAGATTCATGTGCTGGTGAAATGCACCCGCTGCGATATGCATAGCGAAACCGGCAATTGCAGTGTCTTTAAGAATATTGATGAGCGCCATTGTCCTCATTTCAGGGTCACCGGCATTCAGGTAATTAGGTATATGAATGATTAAAACGAAAAGAATCAAAAGGCCTGCCAGCAGGTAGCCTGCCGCTTTCACCATGTTGTTGGTAATAAATGCAAGCCCAACAAGTATAAAAGCAGAACCTGTAAAATAGGCCCACATTATGCCTCCCGGCAAGGATGGTGGAACATATACCAGCAGGTCGTGCGGTTTTATAAAATGGAAGACCCCAAAAACAATCATTACCAATGATAAGAGGTAAATAGATATTCTGGAAAGGATGTGATAGTGTTTCATAATTCCAATTTTAGTTACATAAAGCTAATTTATAAAACACGGTGAAAGTATGATGCCGGTCATGTTTTGATTCATCTCAACATGATTTATTTGTATGGAAAAAACAGGCTTCTTTTGTTGTATATTTTTCCTCCACCTGCCTGCCAGTATAACCAACATTGACGCTATTTTAATTAGTAGTTTAAATTAAGGAGCCAATAGAAATGGATTGCAGAAAATTGTACAATTAGGAAATTATATCTAAAAAGTAGAACAGAAATATTTTGTAACATTATTCTTTTTATTATTCTTTTTTTTGATACCTGCCAGTATAATTATTTGCTGCTTGTTTTATGTTGTGACCGTTTTTTGAAATGTATAAAACATTAGGAAATGTGTTGCAGTGCAGATGTAAGAAGGCTATTAGGTGGAATTATAATTTTAAGGACATAAATGATAATTACTGTAACTTAACCCTGTTTCTAAGAATCCATGTTCAATTTATTATAATCAATAAAAGGGATGAAAGCTTTAGTAATTTCCGGCGGTGGAAGCAAAGGTGCTTTTGCAGGCGGCCTGGCAGAATACCTGATAACAGTCTGTAAAAAGCAGTACAAAATATTTATCGGCAGTTCAACCGGAAGCCTGCTGGTACCGCTTCTGTCTATTGGTGAAATAGAGAAATTAAAAAAAGTGTTTACAAGTGTTACCCAGGATGATATTTTTAATAACTGTCCTTTTCTACTGAAAAAAGTAAAGGGGCAATACAAAACAAAAATTAATCACCTGGGCATTTTGCAAATGTTTTTAGAAGGGAAAAAATCTTTTGGAGAAAGTGAGAATCTGCGTACCCTTATTTTTAACAATATTACGGAAGCTAATTTTGAGGCGATTCAACAAAATGATGTCATCATTACGGTATCAAATTTAAATACCATGCAAGTTGAATATAAGGAGGCTAAAGATTGTACCTACAAAGATTTTTGCGAATGGATTTGGGCTTCTGCATCGCTGGTGCCGTTTATGGGACTGGTAACAAAAAATGGCTTTGAGTATGCAGACGGAGGAATGGGAAATATTGTGCCTATTTACCAGGCCATACAAAAAGGTGCTACGGATCTTGATATCATTGTATTAAAATCCAATGAAGGCTCAACAGCAAAATTACCAGTTCGCAATGCATTAGATCTAACGTCAAGGGTTTTTTCTTTTATGCTTAACCAGATAGTTACCGACGACCTTATTATTGGCCGGCTTGAAGGTTTGAACAAGCAAATAAAATTGAATTTCTATTATCCTGAAAAAGAATTAACCACCAACTCAATGATATTTGATCCCGTGCAAATGAGTAAGTGGTGGGATTATGGTTATGAAATTGCCCGAAAGAATAATCCGCAGTGCAAGCTTATTAATATTGCCTGATTTAAGTTCAGGCTGGTGTAAGTAAATAACAATTTTAATCTTTACAATTCATTCATACTTTAGTTCAATAATGGTTGACTCTAAAAAATAATTCATGAAAAAAATAGTTGTTGTAGGTAGTGCCAATACAGATATGGTTGTAAAAGCAGCCACACTTCCATTACCCGGCGAAACATTGCTGGGCGGAATTTTTTTTATGAATGCCGGAGGCAAAGGCGCTAACCAGGCAGTTGCTGCTGCAAGGCTGGGTGGTAATGTTACCCTGGTTGCAAAAGTGGGCAATGACATTTTTGGTAAGCAAACCATAGAAGGTTTACAAAAAGAAAATATTAATACTGATTTTGTTTTTACTGATGATACAGCACCATCGGGCGTAGCCTTGATAATGGTAAATGAAGAAGGAGAGAATTGTATTGTGGTAGCGCCGGGTGCCAATGCCAACCTGTTACCTGCAGATATTGAAACCGTCAATGCCATCAACGAAGCTGCCATTATTTTAATGCAGCTCGAAATTCCATTGGCAACTATTGAAGCCGTTGCAATAAGGGCTAAAGCAACTAATCAGCAGTTGATTATTAATCCGGCACCTGCACAGGCACTAAGCGATGAAATACTGAACGGTTTATTTTTAATAACACCCAATGAAACAGAAGCCGCATTGCTCACTGGTATAACAGTAACAGACCAGGCCACCGCTTCAAAAGCAGCCGATATTTTTTTAAACAAAGGGGTACAAAATATAATTATAACATTGGGTAAACAAGGTGCTTATTTTAAAAATAGTAATGAACAATTTAAA
>JAYWAU010000229.1:0-13213 GCA_043782265.1 Ferruginibacter sp.
TTTATGGCAAAATTTGGTGGTGCCACAGGCAATTTTAATGCACACCACGTAGCCTATCCAAAATATGATTGGGTAAAATTTGCCAATGAATTTACAGAAACAAAACTTGGTTTGCAACGCCAGCAATACACCACTCAAATAGAACACTACGATACACTTGCCGCACATTTTGATGCCATTAAACGCATCAATACTATTTTTATAGACTTTTGCAGAGATATATGGACCTATGTAAGCACAGATTATTTTAAACAAAAAACAAAGAAAGGTGAAATAGGTTCTTCAGCCATGCCGCACAAAGTGAACCCGATTGATTTTGAGAATGCAGAAGGCAACCTGGGTATTGCCAATGCATTGCTGGAGCACCTTTCAGCCAAATTACCTGTTTCAAGATTACAAAGAGATCTGACAGATTCTACTGTTTTAAGAAATATTGGTGTACCTGTTGCGCACACGATTTTAGCCATTAAATCGATGGAGAAAGGGTTGGATAAACTGGTACTAAATGAAGTTAAACTGAAAACCGACCTCGATAATAATTGGGCGGTTGTAGCAGAAGCAATACAAACTGTTTTACGCAGAGAAAATTATCCGCAACCTTATGAAGCTTTAAAAGAATTAACAAGGGGCAAGAATGCAATTGATAAAAAAGCCATTCACCAATTTATTGCCAAATTAAAAGTAACTGCAACTTTGAAAAAAGAATTAAAAGCTATTGCGCCACATAATTATACGGGTATTTAATCACAAATATACCCAGCCGCGGATAGCTTTTTTAGATATTGCCAAGTTTTTCAATATCATCTAAATCTTTATGACGTCCTGCTGCTCTTTTGGCTTCCAATAACGTATCCAGATGAATGTAACGTATCAATAATTTATCTTCCAGGTACTCTTTGCTAAGTTTATAAGCAGTTTCAAAATTGCAACCTTTCACATTTTTCATTATATCAATGCTTACTGGTGACCTCCCAAAAGTAAAGACATCCAAAGCATCGTTCTGCAAAAAATTTTCTTCAGTCATATCCAATATTGGCAGGCCAAATTCATGGCAGGCTTTTACTAATTGCTGATAATTTTTGAAAGTTGGATTGATCCAAATATCTAAATCGCCAGTTGTCCTTCTATAGCCATGAATAATTACAGCATAACCTCCAACTAATAAATAGTCAACTTCATTATTGTTTAATGCCGCAATAAAATCCCTGAAATCATCATTGAATATGTTACCCATTACCCGCTATGTTTTCTTGCAGAAAAAAAATGTTTATCCATTTTTGGAGGGCTTGTATAATCTATCCCATAAGCCATACAGATAAGCCACCATGCTTCTCTTAAGCGATCGCCAATAGACATTTCCTTAGGAAATCTTTTATCCAATTCGGCTTCTTCAAAAGTCTGTGCCTTAAAAATGGTCTTATCAATTTTAAAATTCTCCATTCATTAAAATTAAACAAATTTTACTTCCTGTTAAAAGCTTTAGGGTCGCTTTTCAAGTTATAGAATATACTGCAAAAAAAAAGTCTCCAATAAGCCCCTTTAGGGGTTGGGGCTTTACTTATGTATCTCACTCGTAAAATGAAATTCTACATCAGGATTGTTTTGCCGTTCTGTATTTAAAAACCATTCGCTTTGTGCCAGGTACACCAGGTGGCCATCTTTATCTTCTGCTATGTTGCCTTGCTTAAATTTAATAAAATCCTGTAGCTTTTTTGGGTCTTTGCTTGTAATCCAGCATGCCTTAAAAAAGGGAAGGCTATTCATTTGTACAGAGGCTCCGTATTCCTGCAATAAACGGTATTGTATCACTTCAAACTGTAATTCTCCTACACACCCGATTATCTTTTTATTACCGCCAAACTGTGTAAACAACTGTGCTACTCCTTCATCTGTTAACTGTGATAAACCTTTTTCCAACTGTTTGGTTTTTAAAGGATCTTTATTAACTACTTCTTTAAAAATTTCCGGAGAAAAAGAAGGGATTCCGGTGAAATAAAATTTCTCTCCTTCTGTAAGTGTATCGCCAATTTTAAAGTTACCGGTATCAAATAACCCCACCACATCGCCGGGGTAGGCTTCTTCAATAATATCCTTTTGGCGGGCCAAAAAACTATAGGGATTATTGAAGCGGAAATCTCTTTCCATGCGAACATGGTTGTAATATTTACTCCTTTCAAACTTGCCGCTGCACACTCTTAAAAAGGCAATCCTGTCCCTGTGCTTGGGATCAAGGTTAGCATGTATTTTAAAAATAAAACCGCTGAATTTTTCTTCTTCCGGATTGATATCTCTTGTGGTGGTATGGCGTGGACGGGGTGTTGGGGCTATGCGGACAAATATATCCAGCATTTCTTTTACCCCAAAATTATTAACCGCACTACCAAAAAATACCGGGGCTGTTTTGCCACTCAGGTAATCGGCTGTATTTAATTCTCCATACACGCCGTCTATCAATTCCACATCTTCCCGCAATGTGTTGGCATCTTTCTCTCCTATTTTTTCATCCAGTATTTTATTGTTCAGATCATTAATTTCCACCACATCTTCATCGTTGGCCTTGGTGCCGGCCGTAAACAACACCAGTCTTTTTTTATGCAGGTCGTACACACCTTTAAATTCCTTACCACTGTTGATGGGCACTGTCATAGGGTGTAACTGAATCTTTAATTTATTTTCAATTTCCTCCATCAGGTCAAAACGGTTCTTACCATCCCTGTCCATTTTATTGATAAAAACAATCACCGGCGTATTGCGCATGGCAATAACTTCCATTAATCGTCTTGTTTGCGCCTCTACTCCATTCACGCTGTCAATCACCAATACAACACTATCTACTGCTGTTAATGTACGGTAAGTATCTTCTGCAAAGTCTTTATGGCCGGGGGTATCCAACAGGTTTATCAAATGACCGTTATATTCAAAAGTCATAACACTGGTAGCCACACTAATACCACGCTGCCTTTCAATTTCCATAAAATCGCTGGTAGCATGTTTCTTTATCTTATTGCTTTTAACTGCCCCTGCGGTTTGAATGGCACCACCAAACAGCAGAAATTTTTCTGTTAAGGTAGTCTTACCCGCATCCGGGTGAGAAATAATTGCAAATGTTTTACGCCTGTTGATTTCGTTGGTATACTTCATGCCCCTATGCCCTCTTTATAATTTTGAGCCGCAAAGGTAAGGTTTGATAAAGGTTAAAGCAAAAAGCCCTTGGTTTATAAAGTAGAAATAAGATTGCTATGTATTCTTATTGTCAAATCATTTAATGTAGATTTAAAAAATAGCAGCATTATATTTATATCCTTTACTCATTGCCTTCTATTATCTCCTGCTTTAATGGCGGAGGTTGCTTTTCATCCTTTTCATCACCTAATAAATGGCCCCATGGTTGCAAACCCTCTACCCTGTCGAATATAATTTTTGTAATTGCAATTACAGGAATTGATAAAAACATTCCCGGTATTCCCCACATCATCTCTCCCACAATTACGCCCAACAAGGTTATAAGCCCGTTTATTTTTACTTTGCTTGCAACTATAGCAGGTAGCAATATATTACTGTCAATAAGGTGCATAATTACCACCGCAGTAACTACCAGTAAGATTTTAGTTGTGGCGGCCCCGGTAGCAAAAGTTACCAGTACACTAAATAAAAGTGCCGTAAAGATGCCGATATAAGGAATAATATTAAAAAGGCCGGTAATGATCCCCAGCAACATAGCGTATTTTATATCCAATAACCAAAATACAATACAAAGCACCGTGGCTACAATGCTCATCTCCAGCAACAGACCTATAATATATTTGCGGATAATGTATTGCACTTGCGCAATCACATCATACACGATAGCTTCATTATCTTCTTTAAAAATTTTTACCAGGAAACTAACAATGTGCCTTCGGTAAAAAAGCAGAAAAAAAGTATTGATCATAGTAAAAATAAGAAACAACAACATGGAAGAAACCGATACCACCGTGGCACCAATAACCGAGGTACTTTCTGTTAATAGTTTTGAAGTGGCCGTATTTACATAAGCCATTTGTTTAACCATATTTACATGAAATTGACTGCTTATCCAATGCTGAAACTCATTCATAGAAGTGGCCAACTGCTCTTTAAATTGGGGCCAGTCAGTTGCCAGGCCTGCTACTTGCGAGCCAACCAGGTATAAAATACCTCCTAAAAAAAAAATCATTAATATCACAGAAAGACCTGCTGCAGCACTACGCCGAAATTTTAACCGTTGCTCAAAAAAACCGGCTAAGGGTAACAATAAAATTGATAACAGCATAGCAAATAGCAGCGGGCTTAATACTTCTTTTCCCAATATGGCTAAAAAACCCAACGCAATCATACTAATAAGCACCATGGCGAGCTTGGTATAAAAAGGGGTATTGGTTAAGGGTTGCAGCTTCATAAAAATCAGGGATGTTTTTTAATAAATATTTCAGTTTACTATCGTTCCACAATTTAAGGTTTGTTTAGTATGCTGCCTCTTAAAGCTATTAATTAAAATAATACATTTAAATAAGTGTTCAATTTCAAGTTATTCTTAAAAAAATTATCTAACTGTCTCCAGTTATTTGATTTTAAATTAGCTGCACAACAAACAAGCTTGATAAATAATAATTACTTTACCCAACCATTTATCAATTTTTAGTAACAATTTACTTTGCTTGCTGTACATTTGGGTATGCGAAAAACGCTTCAGATTCTTGGCAACTCTTTACGGCTCACTTTGCAGGAGCTTAGGGTAAACAAATTACGTACAGGCTTAAGTCTTACAGGAGTAGCTTTTGGCATTTTTTGTATAATAGGTGTATTGGCAACCGTTAACAGCCTGGAACATAATATACAAACCGAAGTGAGCAGCCTTGGCAGCAATACCATCTATATAGATAAATGGGAGTATAGTGGCGGTCCAGATAAACCTTTCTGGAAATTCAGGGCAAGACCTGTAATGAAATACGAAGAAGTTGCACTTTTAAAACAGCGGTCAGAACTGGTAGATAATATTAGCTTTTTAATGAGGTCAGGAGGCACCATATCTTACAAAGATGATATGATTGAAAACACCTCTATATACGGCATTACAGAATCACAAATGGCAGTTCAACCTATTTCATTTGCTTTTGGCCGTTATTTATCTGATGCTGAATTTAACAGTGGAAGCTCTGTAGGATTAATTGGTTTTGATAATGCAGAGAAATTATATGGCACAGCAGAAAGAGCTCTTGGAAAATCCTTTGAAGTTAAAGGCAAGCGGGTAAACATTGTGGGGGTTATAAAAAAAGAAGGTAAAAATTTTATTGGCTGGGATTATGACAACTGCGTGATGTTGCCTTATAAATTTGCCCGCCAAATTATTTCAGAAGAGTTTAGTAACCCTGTGCTGATTGCAAAGGGTAAAGATAAAATAACACCTACACAATTAAGTGTTGAATTACAAGGTGCCATGCGCCAGATAAGAAGATTGAGCCCCACACAGGAAGACAATTTTTCGTTAAACAGTGTAGAAGCATTTAGCCAGGCCATCAGCGGTTTATTTGGCACTGTTGATATTGTAGGTGGTTTAATTGGTGTTATCAGCCTGATTGTTGGCATGTTTGGGATTGCCAATATTATGTTTGTAACCGTAAAAGAAAGAACCAGCATGATTGGCTTAAAAAAAGCCATTGGTGCCAAACGTTCCAGTATACTGTTTGAGTTTTTAATGGAAGCAGCCATGCTTTGCCTGATGGGTGGTGCTATTGGTTTGTTATTGGTTTATATTCTTACATTGGTATTTACACACGTGCTGGATTTTCCGGTATTTGTTTCCATCCCACTTTTAATAGGCACCGTAATTATTTGTTTGGTAGTAGGTGTGTTGGCTGGTATTTTCCCTGCTTCCCGAGCTGCTAAAATGGATCCCGTAGTTGCAATACGAAGCAAATAGTTTTCATCAGGCAAATTTTATTGATCGGCCTTTTAAGCAATGTGGAACATTATTGTGGCCTGTCCGCCTTGGTGGGTCACACAATTGTATAAAAACAGCTTTGCTTTACTAATCAGTGCCTGTTAGGCGGTGGGTTTAATAATAAAAGGAATAAATAAGGCTATAGTTTTTTCTTAATTTTCTAAAATTTTCGAATTGCTTTTTATCAAAAAATTTATTTTCCTCTAATAAAAAATAATATGAATAAAACATTCAGACAAGGAGCAGTTGGTGCCTTGCTAGATGAATATGAAAAAGTAATTGTTGAATTACAACAGGTGCTCAATGACATAACAGATGAAGAATTGCTAAAAGTTGCAGACAGTAAAACAACAGACCCTAACTGTAAATCTATTCAAACAATTCTTTCCCATGTAGTAAAGTCAGGGTATGCATATGCCATTTACATTCAAAACTTAAAAGGCTACAAAATGAATGCTCCTGCAACTTCTTTGCACCCGTCTATAAAGGAGTACCAAAAAGAGTTGAACGATGTTTTTATTTTTACTGTCGGCACTTTTGCTACCATTAAAGACAATGAATTGGAAGAGTGTGACAATACCCAAAAAATAATTACTTCTTGGGGGCAGCTTTATGATGTTGAACAAATTACCGAACACGCTATTGCACATATATTGCGCCACAGACGACAAATTGAAAAATTTAAACTTGCCCTGCGTTAAAAATTAAACTTCACAATTGCACATTGCCCCCATACAAAATCAGCTAATAAATAAATGATGTTTCTTTTTAATTTCAGTCGGAGAATTTAATTTTGCATAAAAGTAATTTATGAAAAGAATACGCCTGATAATCCCTGTATTACTATTGCTATTTTCCTGCAGCAATAGTAAAATTGCCGATGGTACATTTAAAGGAACGGTTACTGATGTTACCGGTTTAGATGGATGCGGCATGTTAATAAAATTAGACAATGGCACCACGTTGCAACCGCTTGTATTACCAAAAAATTTTATCCTGGAAAAAAATAAAAGGGTAAAGCTTACATTCATCGTTCTTAAAGACAGAATGAGTACCTGCATGAATGGTTCCCTCGCAGAAATTACAAGTATCCATTACCTTTGAACCTATTATGGCTGTTACCATTTTAGCAATAGAATCTTCCTGCGATGAAACCGCAGCATCCGTATGCATAGACGGCAAAATATTATCTAATTTTATCGCCAACCAAACGGTGCATGAAAAGTATGGCGGTGTAGTACCGGAACTCGCCAGCAGAGCACATTTGCAAAACATTGTGCCTGTTGTGGATACTGCTTTAAAAACCAGTGGCTGTGCATTATCATCTATTGATGCCATTGCGTTTACACAGGCACCGGGCTTAATTGGTTCCTTGCTGGTAGGTGCACAATTTGCCAAATCACTGGCACTGGCTTTGGACAAGCCGTTGATTGCAGTAAACCACATGCAGGCCCATGTGCTGGCGAATCTAATTCCTGCAGACAAACCGTCTTTTCCGTTTTTATGTTTAACGGTAAGTGGTGGCCATACACAAATTGTACTGTGCGAAAGCCCTGTCAAAATGAAAGTAATTGGCGAAACCATTGATGATGCTGCCGGTGAAGCATTTGATAAAACTGCAAAACTATTAGGACTACCTTATCCCGGCGGTCCTTTAATAGACCGCTACGCTGCCAACGGAAATTCAACACGTTTTACATTTCCTGAGCCACAAATACAGGGGCTAAATTTTAGTTTCAGCGGATTAAAAACATCCATCTTATATTTTTTACAAAATGCCGGTACCAGCAATGTTTTTAAAGAAGCCTTTACTGCCACTCCGGATGAAAAGAAAAAATTCATTGATGAAAATTT
The DNA here is from genome assembly GCA_043782265.1 of Ferruginibacter sp. GTDB lineage: Bacteria > Bacteroidota > Bacteroidia > Chitinophagales > Chitinophagaceae > Ferruginibacter. Next base: position 7,814 of record JAYWAU010000229.1, read on the forward strand.
GGCTGATATCTGTGCTTCTATTCAATACCGTATTGTAAGCATCCTGTTAAACAAATTAAATAAAGCGGCAAAGGAAACCGGCATCACTACTATTTGTATTGCAGGTGGTGTAAGTGCCAACAGTGGCTTACGCAGTGCTTTAAAAGAAACAGGTAATAAACTGGGCTGGAAAACTTTTATACCAGCTTTTGAATATTGTACTGACAATGCCGCCATGATAGCGATTACGGGCTATTACAAATTTTTAGAAAATGATTTTGTTTCCCTGAGTATCAGTCCTTCACCAAGAGCCGCATTTAATAATTAATCTAAATTTTTTTAAGGAGTGGCAAACAACTTTTTTCAATTCAAACAATTTACTATTCAGCAACAATTTTGTGCTATGAAGGTAAGTACAGATGCCTGCATTTTTGGTGCTGTTGTTACTGAAATGTTCGCTGCTAAAGTATTGCCTGATGAAGATAAAAAAATACATTACCTCGATATTGGTACAGGAACGGGTTTACTAAGCCTAATGTTAGCTCAAAAAACAACAGCATTCATTGATGCAGTTGAAATTGATTCCGCAGCGTATGATGAGGCATCCGAAAATTTTAATTCATCCCCATTTAAAGGAAGACTTTCCATTTACAATACTGATATTTTAAATTACCCGGCTGCAAAAAAATACGATGGAATCATTTGCAACCCGCCATTTTTTGAAGGTGATTTACGGTCGCCTGATAAAAAGAAGAATGCCGCCAAACATGATACTACACTAACCTTGCAGCAATTACTAAAAGTTGCGGGTAACCATTTAAAAGACGCTGGATTGCTGGCTGTTTTATTACCCTACCAACGCGTTGATGAATTTATAAAAGATGCAGTTGATCTGCAGTTTTGTTTAAAGGAAAAATTATTATTACGACATACCTTTGTGCATCCCTATTTTAGAGCCATCTTATTTTTATCGAAAATTGAAACTACCTCTGCAATAAAAGAACTTGTTATAAAAAATGAAACCGGTAACTATACAGATGAGTTTATGTGTTTATTGAAAGATTATTATTTGTATTTATAACCTATAAGTTCTTACCACTTCTCAACTTTGGCACTCGGTTATTGCAGCGCAATTACATATCCCCGTAAAAGCTAACCTTGCTTGTTAAATGTATTAAGACGATAAAATAAACCGGAAATAACAATTACAGATACAACAGCATTTTTTGCTTTATCGGGTTCAGCTAAAATAAAGTACTAATAAAAAAAACTTTTGTGTCAGCCCGCATTCTATTAATTCAAAGATTTGCAACTGCCTACAATTATGAACTCTTCTGATTGAGTAAAAAATTAAATACCGGTCTTTTACAGGAGCTTTACTATTTGAATTTTTATACTTATTAAACAGCTTGCATTATACTGTAACGGTCAAAATATAAGTACCCCTATATTTTTATCTTAAGCCAAAACTAATAAAAAATAGCAGTTTTGGCTTAAGATATTTTTTATATCATGAGCCAAAACTCAATAAATTTTGTATTTTTGGCTCAAAATAATTTATAATGGAAGAGCCGTTTGTTATAGGAAGAGAAGAGGAAAAGCTTTTACTGGAAGGAGTTATAGCAAATACCAAGGCTGAACTGGTGGCAGTATATGGTCGCAGAAGAATAGGCAAAACCTACCTTATTCGAACTCATTTACAAAAACATATTGTACTGGAATATTCAGGTATTCACAATGTAGATACGGAAGTACAGCTGGCTAGATATTCTGAGGCATTGGTAAAACAACTAAATAATAATATTACCCTGCCTGCCCCCACTGACTGGTTTGCCGCATTAGAATTAACCGCAACCTTGCTGAAGAAAAAAATGCGCCGGAAAAAAGTTGTTTTATTTTTAGATGAGTTTCCATGGATGCAAACACCCAAGTCGAATTTTTTGGCAGCCTTTGAACACTTCTGGAATACCTGGGCAAGCAGGCAACCCAACCTGGCTGTAGTACTCTGTGGTTCTGCCGCAAGCTGGATGATACAAAATGTAGTACGCAACAAGGGTGGGCTACACAACCGCATTACCCAAAAAATTGCCTTACAGCCATTTACATTATATGAAACAGAAGCGTTTTTAAAAAGCCGAAACGTTAACCTTAACCGTTACCAGGTAACACAGTTGTACATGGCTTTTGGCGGTGTGCCTCATTACCTGGAACAGGCTGCTCCGGGCTTAAGTGCTGCACAAATAATAGACAAAGCCTGCTTTACCAAAACAGGTTTTTTATACAATGAATTTACCGATCTCTACAAAGCATTGTTTGACAGTGCCGACAGGCATTTTAAAGTTATAAGAGCATTGGCGGCAAAACCAATGGGACTTAGCCGAAATGAAATTATTAAAATATGCAAGCTGCAAAGTGGCGGCAGCACCACTGCCCTGCTGGAAGAGCTATCTGCTTCCGGTTTTATTACCGCTTATATCCCCATTGGGAAAAAATCTAAAGACAGTATTTTTAAAATCACTGATGAATATTCTCTTTTCTATTTAAAATTTATGGAAGCTAACCGCAGCGGCAGCAAAGGCACCTGGACAAGGCTTAGCGACACACCTACCTGGAAAAGCTGGAGCGGCTTCGCATTTGAAAGTATTTGCATGAAACATATCCCCGCATTAAAAAAGGGACTGGGCATCAGTGGTATTTACAGTGAAACAGCTATCTGGAAAAGCAAGGGCAACAGCAGCAGTAGTGCTGCTCAGATTGATCTGGTAATTGACCGGCGGGATAACTGCATCAATCTTTGCGAAATAAAATTTTATGAAAACACTTTTTCTATAGATAAAAAATATGCCGCTTCCCTGTTGCAAAAGAAACATATTTTTAAAACCGAAACCAACACAAGAAAACAGCTTTTTATTACCCTCATCACCACAACTGGTTTACAACACAACGAACATAGCCTTGGACTGGTTGACCAGCAATTAAATCTTGATCATTTATTTGTAAGCTGGCCAAAAGAAGGCTGATATTTTACTGCACTAAAAGGTTTCTGCGAAACATTCCATTGCATATAGCAGTAAATAAAACGGTGCCTTAGTTTTTAGCTTTGCCCCACATACGCTTTCATGTAGCTGAATGGCTCATTTACCAGGCCATCCTTAATGATCGTTGCTTTATTGATAGTTTCGCTGCCGCCCTTTCGAACATCGTCTAGTACAAATTTTATCAATTGCTCGCCAAAATAACGGCTGGCATCTCTTGGTAATTCATTGGGCAAATTACCCACTGCCATTACATCGATGGAGTTGGGTAAATAAGGAGCTGTTCGTTCAAAGCTGTTTCTAACACCATAAATCGGATTCTCAATGGTAGTGTCGCCTAAGTTGCAAGGCACCGATCCATGCACGTCATCAGTTATATCAGCAATGGTGGTAATTTTAAAATTGTCCTTTGCCATGTCTTCCAACTCAAACAGCCGGGGTATATTTTTATTCCAGTAAATGCCGTTCAGCAAAATAGTTGTTTCACTAACATAGTTGATGAATTTGCAACCGTAGTTTTCGGGATGTTCGTGAAAATTATCCCGGCTATATTTACCCGTTTGTTTGTGCATATACAAATCTGCTCCTTTAAGGTGAACATACACCGGATAACTAAATTTCTTTTCCAGGTATTCGTCTGCCTCCACTTCGTGAATACCAAGCAGGTTCATTATTTCCAGCACGCCGTGGGCTACACGGCCACTTCCCGTAACAGCAATCTTAATCACCGGTACTTTTAATCCAAAATAAGTATGTATCAATTTTTGGAAACTATTTACCGTCCCTACCCTTTGCAGTTTAAATAATCCCGTCCGGTTGCCATACGCCATCATGCCATTGTGAGCACCAACAATACCTGCAAAAAAACCAAAGCCAATTATCCTGGTGCCATCTTCATGCTCCAGGCATTCATAATCAATCAGCGTAATTTTTTTTGCAGCGATTGTCTGTATTAACTTTTGATTGTAAGATTGTAATTTTTTTGTGTGCGAAAAAAAGAGGTAGGTTTTTCCGGCAATCAACATATTTACCGGCACTTCCTTAATCCCCAGTAATACATCAGAATCACTTATATCTTCCTGTACGGTTACACCTGCTAACTGATATTCTTTATCGCTATAACAACGGCTGCTGCTTTGCTGAACCATTACTTTTACATCTTCAAAATTTTTGTGCAACCATTTGCATTGGGCCGGTGTAAGTGCCACCCTGCTATCGCTGGGAATTTTCCCTTCTCTTATTAATCCAATTTTTAACATCCACGCCTGTATTTAAACTGCAAGGTATTATTAATTTGGAAGTTGACATTTGTAAGTTGACATTTGCGGTATGAATTATTTTGAATTATTTGATATCCCGGTAAGTCTTACTATTGACAAAACCAAGCTTGCAAAGAAGTATTTTGAATTGCAAAAAAAATACCACCCTGATTTTTTTACACAAAATAATGAAGCAGAGCAGGACGAAGCATTAGAAAAATCATCTGCCATCAACAAGGCCTTAAAGATTTTTCAAAACAAAGACAGCACCATAAAATATGTGCTGCAATTAAAAGGCCTTTTGGAAGAAGAAGAAAAATATCAGTTACCACCTGATTTTTTGATGGAGGTGATGGAGCTGAATGAGCAGCTATCAGCTGATTCAGCCACCGCTATTGAAGTTTTTGAAAAAGAAATTTACTCAGAAGTCAGTTCCATCATAGACGGCTATAATGATACTTCAACAACAACTACACAACTCTTAAAAGTAAAAGAATATTATTTTAAGAAAAAATATTTGCTACGTATTTTGGAGAGATTGGATGATTGATGTAATATTGTAACCCGTTAAACAAATGCCCATGTGGCGGAATTGGTAGACGCAGCAGACTCAAAATCTGCCATTCGCAAGGGTGTGAAGGTTCGATTCCTTTCGTGGGCACCTTGATTATCAATGCATTATAAAGACCAGCATTTGCTGGTTTTTTGCATTTGCAAACAATTTGCAAACAATCCTATAACAGCTACCAATTTAACCTATTAATTATTCGGAATGAAAAAGAACTAATACTAAGGTATGAAATTTTTTTGTTCATTGACAATAACTCGAAAGAAAATAAAAGCCTTAACCAGGTATCCTCTTTTAACTAACTTTCAAGTAACTGTCATTCTATTTCATAAAACTGAAACATCAATTTTAACTTCAACCAAAGATCAAAAGGAAATGATCTAAAAGTTTATTCTTCTCACTTTTATCGCTGTGTACTTCCTATACAACATCGTGTCTTGGTTTTTTGAATCCTGAACCTAATCTAAATTTACCCATCTTATGATTTTTGATATATTCCTTTACTTCATTTTTATCAAAATAAACTCTGCCCCTTTGCTTGTGTGACGGCAGGCCTCTA
>JAYWAU010000230.1:0-4790 GCA_043782265.1 Ferruginibacter sp.
CAGGGGACCACAACATAAAAAAATACGATGCTAAGTTACATTGGTTTGGAAGTTTCAATATCCTTGATCAATACATTCCTGATCAACGTCGTGTTCAATACAATCAGGATGACCCAACTGATCCCAATTCTCCTTATTCACTATTAATTGGGGCTTCAAAATCTTCTCAAAAAAGCGGTAGCCGTTATTATGGATTTTTAAATGATTACGTGTATACCGCCGGTGGTGATATCAGCAAAAGTTATAAAACAAATAGTTTAACGCAAACTATTAAAGGCGGCTATTTTTTCCAGGTAAAGGACAGGCTATTTGATTCAAGGCCATTTGCTATTTATCTTCCTTCCGATAATCCCGGATTACGTCATTTAACTGTTGATAAAATTTTTGCAGCTGAAAATTTTGGTACTGGCTTTGACAATAAATTAGCCTTTAATGAACTGGCAGGTGAAGGATATCGTTACATTGCCAACTCTATTTTAAACGCCGGATTTTTACAATTTGATAATCAAATAACCAGTAAGTTTCGTGCTGTGTGGGGTTTAAGGGTAGAAAATTTTGACCAGGTTGTTGGTAGTATGGTTAAATCTGATCCGAGGCATGTGTACAGTAAAGTAACAGATTATCTTCCTGGTGTAAATCTTACTTATAAAGTAACGGAGAAATCAAATGTTCGTGTTTCAGGATCGCAAACTGTTATTCGTCCAGAATTTAGAGAGTTGAGTACTTTCCAGTTTTATGATTTTGATCTTGGGGCAACTGTTGCAGGTAACACAGCATTGGTAAGAACCAAAGTTTCAAATTTTGATTTGCGTTACGAAATGTATCCGAAGGCGGGAGAATTGTTTACTATTGGTGTTTTCTACAAATATTTTAAAAACCCTATTGAAGCATATTTTAACGTAGGTTCTGGCGGATCAAGTACCTATAATTTTATAAATGCAGATGAGGCTAATAGTTTTGGGGCAGAATTGGAATTCAGGAAAAAACTTGACTTTAATGAGACCTTCAAGAATTTTACTGTACAAGGAAATGTATCTTATATCTATAACAGAGTAACCAGCCAGAGCACTTCTCTTGATCGCCCTATGCAGGGTCAAAGCCCTTATCTTATAAATGCCGGCGTTCAGTATGACATTGAAAAGATCGGTCTAAATACAACTTTATTATTTAATCAAATCGGCCGAAGAATAGTGTTTGTAGGTGGTTCAGATCAACCCCCCATATGGGAAAACCCAAGGGCTGTAATGGATTTTCAGATAGCAAAAAAGATATTGAAAAATAAAGGAGAAGTAAAATTAAACATTGCAGATATTTTTAATCAGGAAGCTATTTTTTACAACGACCTGAACGATAATAAAAAGTATGATAAAGGCACCGATGCCTTTGCCATCAGGAGAAAGTATGGCAGTAACGTCAGCATTTCTTTCGGATACAATTTTTAAACAATCAGAGCAACATCAATAAAAATTTAAAAACAAAAATACAAACATGAAAAAGTTATTTCTTTACAGTTTGCTTATCGCAGCAACGTCTATGGGGTGTCGTAAAATAGAAGTTGATGGGGGCACTACAGTAACGCCTCCGACCACTCCAACGGATCCAACCGAAAATACCATATTGGAAGGGCGTATTTCAGCCAATCGCACTTTAAAAGCAACTTATACTTATAAACTACGTGGATTGGTGTATGTTACCAATGGAGCAATTCTTACTATCGAGCCTGGAACCAAGATTGTGGGTGAAACGGGTAAAAATGGCGGCTTGATTATTACAAGAAGTTGTAAAATTATTGCTGATGGTACTGTTGATAAGCCAATTGTTTTTACTTCAGAAGCGGCTACTCCACAGCGTGGTGATTGGGCTGGTGTTGTATTGTTAGGCAACGCTCCAACCAACTCTTCTTTTAATGGTGTTGCAGGTATTGGTGAAATAGAGGGTGGAATTAATAATAGTGATGGTCTTGGCTTATATGGCACTCCTGCTACACAAGGTCAAAATCCCGCTGATAATAGTGGTATTTTACGATATGTGCGAATTGAATATGCAGGGTATGCATTTTTACCTGACAAAGAAATTAACGGTTTAACTTTTGGTGGTGTAGGTAACAATACTATTATCGATAACGTGCAGGTTTCTTATGCTAATGACGATTCTTTTGAATGGTTTGGGGGTACAGTAAAATGTACACACTTGATTTCTTTCCGCACATTGGATGATGATTTTGATACAGATAATGGCTTTAGTGGTAAAGTACAATTTGGTATCTCTTTAAGAGATTCTTCAGTTGCTGATATTTCAAAAAGCGAAGCATTTGAAAGTGATAATGACGCAGCAGGAAGTTCTTTGTTGCCACAAACAGCAGCCGTATTCAGCAATATGACGGTTATGGGACCAAAAGAAAAATTAACCAATACAGGAAACAGTTTGTTTGTTTGGGGAGCTCAAATCAGAAGAAATTCAAATTTGTCGCTATTTAATTCAATCATTATGGGATACCCTAATGGTTTATATATTGATGCTACCAAAGGAGTGCCAACAGATAATAATATCCCTTCAGGTTTGTTTGTACAAAATACTATTATTGCGGGGTGCCCTACTCCTGTTTTGTATAGCCTGGGTACTAATGCAACTGCACCAATCACACCAAACACAACGGCTACTATTACTGCATGGTTTAATACTCCAGCTTATGGAAACAGCATATTAACTAATAATACTGAGGTTGGCTTAACTGCTCCTTATAATTATTCAACTCCTGATTTTAATCCAGCAGCTAGTTCAGTTGCTGTAAGTGGTGCTGCATTTTCACACCCAAAATTAGCAACAGGCTTTACAAGCGTAACCTATAAAGGTGCTTGTGCAGTAGGTGACACCTGGTGGAAAACATGGACTAAGTTTAACTAATTTATTTTTTTTAATAGCATTAAAAAGCAGCTAATACTTTAGCTGCTTTTTATGTTTTGTTAAGTAGTAAAACGATTTTAAATGAAATGGATGATAATATTTTCAGTTGCAATTTTTTTGTTTGGATGCGCCTCAAAAAAGGAGGTAGCACCATTGGCAATAAGGGTAAATTATAATTGGTTAGATTCAGTTAAGCGGATGAGTGACAGTACTTATGTAAAAAAATATGGCACTGATAAGTTTGCTAATGCCACCTATTATAAAAATAATAAAGAGGCTGTTGTTTGCCAGGTTATGAAGGATTTGTCAGACACTATCAGACAAATAATTGTTACTAAAAATGGCAAGCGAAATTTTATTGCAGAGTATTATAGCAACGGACAACTGGTAGCAAATCTACCATTGGATTCATTTGGCCAATACCACGGTCAATCAATATATTATTATCAGAATGGTTTTATCGAAAGCGAAGGAAGTTACAAGCATGGATTCAAAAACGGTATCTGGAAATATTATACTGCAGAAGGAAAACTTAGTAAAAAAAACGAGTATGATAGCAATGGAAATGTAAGTAAGATAATTGCGAATTGATTTATTAGATAACATTTATTTAAAGATGTAATTGTATTTTTGTAACATGCTTATTGAAACTTGCAGTTGTTATATTTTAATAAGTCTAACAACTATCTCTATAAATAAATTAAAAAAATATTATCTGATTTATTTGTCAAGCAGCTTCTATCCTTTAAGTCTTAACGGAATTTATTACAATCAGCCATTAACAAGCAAATAACTAACACAACACATTCCCTTAACATTGTAATGTGTCCTTTGCATAAATTTTAAATGCAAGGAATTATGAGAAAGTTATTATTTGTATCATCGCTGTTTTTTATTGCAAATGCTTTTGCACAGGAAACTACTTCCTTATTAAGTGGAACGGTTGCTGATGCAAAAGGACTCGCTATACCAGGCGGGGCTACAATTTCTATAGTACACGAACCAACTGGTTTTAAAACAGGTACTCGTACTAACTCCAAAGGAATCTTTACTATTCCCAACCTAAAGCCTGGTGGCCCCTATGCTATAAGGGTTTCTTTTGTAGGATATGAAGAACAGGTTTTTGATAATATAAATTTGGTACTTGGCAATAACCCAGAATTGAATGTGTTGTTAAAATCCGAGGATAAAAGCTTGAAGGAAGTAGTTGTTACATCGTCCAACAAAAAACAATCAAGTGGAATTAATATTGGTAAGGCTCAGTTAAATACCTTGCCAACAATCGGTAGAAGCTTAAGTGATTTTACCCGTTTAACACCTCAGTCAAACAACAACTCTTATGCAGGTAGTAGTTTTCGTTATAATAACGTAACAGTTGACGGAGCAATCAATAATGATGCATTTGGGTTTAGTAATTCGGCTGGTGGTACAAGTGGTGGTGGACAAAGTGGTACAGCCGGAGCAGGCACTCGTACTACCCCTTATAGTATTGATGTTATACAGGAAGTGCAGGTACAACTTGCTCCATATGATGTTAAGATTGGAAACTTTACTGGTGGTAGTGTAAATGCTGTAACAAAGAGTGGAAGTAATGATTTTCATGGTTCTGTATATGGTTATGGACGATCACAGGCATTAGTTGGAAAAAGTGTTGATGGAAGAAAATCAAAAATCGGATCAGATTTTCATGAGTTGCAGACTGGTGCTACTATCAGTGGTCCTATCGTAAAAAATAAAGCATTCTTTATTGTAAACTACGAGCACACAGACAAACAGGAACCTAGTACAAATAATATTGGCGACCCTGGTGCTGCTGCTACTTTGGCTGAAGTAAAGGCAATAGCCAATCAATTAAAAACTAAATATAGTTACGACCCGGGAAGCTA
>JAYWAU010000231.1:0-4781 GCA_043782265.1 Ferruginibacter sp.
TTATAATTATCTGTCAAAATTCTCACAATTGCATTTGCACGGGCGGTACTTAAATCCCAGTTGTCTTTATACTTTCCACGGATAGGAATACTATCGGTATGTCCTTCAATATTTACTGCTACATCAGCTTCCAGGTTGAGTACAGCAGCCAGTTTAGACAATGCATCCACCCCGTTTTTATTTACCACGGCGCTGCCGGAAGGGAACAATAAATTTTCTGAAAGGCTCACATATACTTTACCATTTTTTTGTACAACAGTAAGATCGTTTGAATTAAATCCTTTCAAAGCTTCAGCCATTTTATTTTTCAACAACTCTGATTGTTTTTTTTGTTGAGACAGCAATGCCTGTAATTGCTGCAATTTCTTTTGCTGTTGCTCAAGCGTTTGCTGGCTTTGCCCTAACTTATTTTGCTGATCTGCAGTTTGCTGACCCAACTGGCTGTTTTGATTATTGAGGGCTGTAATTTTTCCATTCAATACAGTCATTTCGCCTTGCAATTGTGTAATCTTATTTGCAAGAGAAGTGCTGTCGGCACGAAGGGCTTGCGTTTGTAGTTGAGATTGCTTCAATACTCTGTTAGGAACGCAACCTGAGACCAGAACTATGGCAACTGCTACGATGAGACACTTTTTCATACAATTAAATTTTAAGCTCATCGGTACAAAACTGTGCCACATAAACTACGTCGTTACAGATCAATTTTATAATAATAGTGGGGATAATTTTACTTTAATCGGGATATAAAGGCTGGAAAACTGAATGCGAATTAATAAAGAATATAAATATAAATGAAGAAAAAGCGGAGATTTGGTTCTGCCAAATCTTACATATTTTAAAAGGAGAGAAATTTTTTTTATATCAAAACGGAGTTAGCTATGTTGCTGTAACCAATATACCAAATCTTCCAGCACTTCCTGTCGATTCGTTTCATTCATCATTTCATGCCTGCCCCCCGAATATAATTTGTACGAAATATCTGTTACTCCGGCAGCTTTCCAGTTGCTGATTAGTTGTAAAAAACCTTTGCCAGCCAAACCTACAGGGTCTTTATCACCTGAAAAAGCATACACAGGAACATGGGCAGGTATTGAGTTGATATTTTCTTTTTTAAAAGCATCGTTGATACCTTTTAAAAAAAAATAGAAAAAGGTTGCACTGCAAACAAAACCGCACTGCGGATCATTAATGTAAGCATCTACTTCTTTTGCATCACGGCTAAGCCAGTCAAACGCAGTTCTGTTGGGTTTAAACGCATCATTAAATTTGCCGAAAGACAATTTATCGATGAGCTTGCTTCTGTAAGCACTTCCAAATATTTTCATTTGCAACCAGGCTAGTGAAATGCCCATACCCATTAAAGGATCTTTCTTTCCATTGGTGGCAGATAAAATCAATCCATCAATATTGTTACCATGCAATTGAAAAAAGCGTTGACAAATAAACGAGCCCATACTATGCCCCAACAAAAAAAGTTTGTGTTGGGGCCAGTTTGTTTTATGGTGTTGTATTATGATGCTCATATCATCTACCTGTTTGTAAAACCAATTGTCTTCTGCAACCCCAAGATTACTGATTGATGCAACTGCCTTGCCATGTGCCCGTTCGTCGTGGGCAAACACAGCAATACCTTTTTGAACCATTATTGCAGCAATGGTTTCATATCGTTCTGCATATTCTGCCATGCCATGTGCAATATGCAAAACACACAACGGTGGTTCATTAGGTAGCCATGCGTACATGGGTATGTTGTGACCATCGGCACCTGTTATGTGAAAAGATTTTTTTTGCATATTGTACCGTAATTGCAGCAGGATAATTTATTTTTTAATACCTGCTCTTTTTTTCATTTCTTCCACAGGCATTGCAATCATACGGCCGATAGGCTGGTTTCCTCTAAAGGTAATTACCTTTAGCATTACAGCATCTTTTGGTGGTGTAAGTGCTGCTGTATATTTTGGATAAAACCTGTCAGGAAAAGAATTGTCAAAGCTATAGTAGGTGTCGAGATCGTTCACCTCATTTTTTAATTCTATCTGTAACTGACCATTATTATTCTTTGCAATAAATTCAGGATCGTACATGCTGGGTGCATATTTTATTTCCCTTATATCGTAGCGTTTAAAATGCTGTTCAACTTTTGTTACAAAACTATTCCAGTTCTTTTTTTCTTTTGGCGACCATAAATCTTCCGCCATGGCAAAGGCTCTTGGCCAGGTCATGTATTGCAGGTGGCGTATGTTGGCTATTTGTTCGGTCCATATATTTGCTTGTCCGCCTTTAATATATTTTGAATCTACTCCCGGTGGTACAGGCTCAAACTGATATACTTTATTTAAACGCAGTGTTGAATAAACTCTTGGTTCAGTAATAACATCGCTCTGCATAAAATCAAGGTATGCAAAAGGCGATGGCGTCATTACTACCTCGTGCTTTAATTTGGCTGCTTCTATGCCGCCTTTTTCTCCACGCCAGCTCATAACGGCTGCATTGGGTGCAAGGCCACCTTCCAGTATTTCATCCCATCCAATTACTTTTTTACCTTTTGCTTCTACTATCTTCTCAACTCTTTTTCCAAAATAACTCTGCACTTCTTCCATATTTTTTAAACCTTCTTTTTTCATCAATGCTTTAATCGCATCACTTTTCTCCCAATAAGTTTTAAAAGTTTCATCGCCGCCAATATGAATGTAATCAAAAGGAAAAAGCTGGGCCAACTGTGTAATTACCTTATCGAGAAAAATATACACATTCTCATTTGCCGGACAAAGGTTGTCGTCTACTAATGCGGTACGGGTTGCCCATTCTTTAATTTTTTCTCCTGAAGCAACACCGTGGTTGTCTACACCATTTGAACAGGACAATTCCGGATAGGCTGCAATTGCTGCAAGGCTATGGCCAGGTACATCAATTTCGGGTAACACATTTACAAATCTGTCTTTTGCATATTGCACCACTTCTTTAATATCATCCTGTGTATAAAAGCCACCATAGTTATGTGGTTCATCAGGCGTAGGTTGAGAAAAGGTTCCAAAGTAGCCTACTTTTTTTACATTCCATGCTCCAATTTCAGTCAATTTTGGCAGTCCTTTTATTTCTATTCGCCAGCCTTCATCATCTGTTAAGTGCCAATGAAAAAGATTGTATTTATAACGGGCCATTTGATCTATAAAATCTTTTACTTCATTTTTTGTAAAAAAACGTCTTGATACATCAAACATTAAACCACGCCAGCCAAAACGTGGGTAATCTGTAATGCTTATACACGGCACCTGCCATTGCACTTGTTGCATTGCTACATTACTTTCTATTTCTTTTGGTAATAGTTGCAACAAAGTTTGTACGCCATAAAATAATCCGGCAGGTTGGTTGGCTGTAATGGTGATATCGCTGGTAGTAACATTTAACTGGTAACCTTCATTGCCAATTACCTGGTTGGGTGTTTTATTAAGTGACAGTTTAATTATGGCTGTTGGTATATTGCTGCCAATTGAAACTGCATAGCCTGTAGCTTTTGTTAAACGTTGTTTAAGAAAATCAGCCGTTTGTTTTAATGCCGGCAGATTGGGCAACTCGATGCTGATGGTGGCTGGTAAAACAAATGTGCCTGCATTTTGAACCAGTTGTACCGGTTCGGGAATAATAGCAACAGGGGCATTTTGACAAATTGAGTAGATGCCCGATAAACAACAGGACAATAAAAGCACTATTTTTTTCATACTACAAGCTTGGTTTAATTATTATTTAAAAACAGTTTAAGTTTCAAATGTAAGGCTTATTAACAGCTGTTTAAAATATCAATCGTTTGCGCAAGTTGCGTTCTCGTGGCCTTGCTACTCGTTGTGGGAACGAAGGATGTTATAAAACATTATTATCTTCAGTAATTCAAAAATTATTGTTGTTATCGATCTCCTTTCAATACTAATCTTATTTAAACTATAATTTAAAAAATGAAACGATTATTAATTACTTTACTCTTTTGCGGATTGATAACAATTGGATTTTCGCAAACAGTTGCTAAAATTGAAAATATTAAAATACTCCTTGAATTAACCGGTGCCGGTAAGATGGGTGTTCAGGCCGCAGATAATATGCTTACAAGTTTTAAAACAAGTTATAAGGAAGTACCAGAGCAATTCTGGATTGACTTCAAAAAAGAATTGAACCCAGCCGCACTTGTTAATTTGATGATTCCAATCTATGATAAATATTATACCGAAGATGATATAAAACAGTTAACTGATTTTTATCAAACACCAATCGGTAAAAAAGTTATTTTCAATACTCCTTTCATTATGCAGGAATCTATGCAGGCTGGCCAAAGCTGGGGGCAGAAAATAGGAGAGAAAGTAATTGAAAACTTGAAAGTAAAAGGATACCTATAGAGAGCAGCAGCATGTTTTTTAGAGCAATTAAAAGATACTTGGCATATAAAAATCCCTGATAACAAATGCGATCAGGGATTTTTGTTTTTAATTGTTACCCGACCTGGATTCGAACCAAGACAGGCAGAATCAGAATCTGCAGTACTACCATTATACTATCGGGCAATTAAATTTGAGTGCAAACTTAAAGAAAAATTGAACCCAATCATTTTAAAATTCATTCAACTATAAAAATAGATTTACAGGTATTATTGTTATATGTGTAGTGGATTATTAATACTAAAGCGTTTGTTAATATTAAAAACAAAATTTTGTTTTTAATATTCGGGGTTTATTTTTGCACCGTGGAGGATGTTACATTTTATGCTTTCGATAAAAGCAATACTTGGGGTGAGG
>JAYWAU010000232.1:0-4778 GCA_043782265.1 Ferruginibacter sp.
TTACATAAATAGCTTTTATGTAATAAGTAAACACAGCGTTAACTATTTATTACAAAACAATTCTTTACTTTGCAATTATGAAAAAGAGTTTCCTTTCCGTATCATTCCTATTTACTTTAATTTCCGGGGCCGTTGCCCAAACTGATCTTGGTACTGTGCAGGAGGGAGAATTTGGTATTACTGCTGGAGTAGCCCATTATTTTGGTGACTTAAATACAAGAGCAAGCTTAAACCGTTTAAAACCTGCTGTGGGCGTGTTTTATAGAAAACAATTTAATAACTACCTCGCAATGCGTGTTAGTGCTCATTATGCTCAATTAGGATACAGCGATATTTATAGTAAAAATAGTTTTCAAAATACCAGGAATCTCAGCTTCAATACAGATATACTGGAATTTGCTGTACATGGTGATTTTAATTTTTTCAAATTTGTGCCCGGCGACCCTTATTATTCATTTACACCTTATGTAACAATAGGTATAGGTGTTTTTAGTTACAACCCTTATGCATATTTAAATGGCAAAAAAGTATTTCTACGGCCATTGGGTACTGAAGGACAAAATATAAAGTATGTAAGTGCAGATGGTAAAACAAGAAAACCTTATGGTAGTACGGCCGTATGTATCCCTATTGGTTTAGGTATAAAATACAGTCTTACAAACAGTATGAACCTTTCAGTTCAAATAGCACAACGCCTTACTACTACAGATTATCTGGATGATGTAAGTAAGACTTATGTAGGGATAGATAAATTCCCTCCTTTAAACGGACAGCCTTCCATAGCAGGTATTTTACAGGACAGAAGTGCTGAAAAAGGCATACCAATTGGCGATGAGGGAATACAAAGAGGATGGAGCAAGCAAAAAGATCAATACCTGATTGCTGAAATAGGATTATCCTTTAATATCAGCAGTTATAAATGCCCAACTGCTAAATAATTTCTTTACTTAAAACTTATTATAGCCGGATTTAATTCCGGCTTTTTTATTTACTGATGTAGAATGTGTTAACATTTGTTTAAAGCATTTATTGCAACTAAATTTTATTACTTTTGCAGCCCTAAGTTAGCCACTGCGGCCGATTTTAATTTATTATGAGTTTGAAGGATACTATCAATATGCAAAAGTTGCCCCGTCACATTGCCATTATAATGGATGGCAACGGAAGATGGGCAAAAGAAAAGGGAGAAGATCGTCTTTTCGGACATTTGCACGGCGTTGAAAGTGTTCGCAATATTGTAGAAGGTTGTGCAGAGTTGGGTATTGAATATCTTACCCTTTATGCTTTTAGTACCGAAAATTGGGATAGACCTGCCTATGAAGTAACAGGACTGATGGAATTATTGGTTGATACTATCCGCAAAGAAGTACCTACCCTTAATAAAAATAATATTAAACTTCATGCCATTGGCGATATGAGCATGTTGCCTGAAAATGCAAAGAAAGCCTTACAGGAAGCTTTTGATGAAACAGCCAGCAATACTGGGCTAAATCTGATAATGGCATTAAGTTATAGCAGCCGTTGGGAACTAATGGCTGCCGTAAAACAAATTGCTACTGATGTTAAAAAGGGCACGTTAGCCCCCGAATCTATTACACAAGATACTTTACAAAAGTACCTTTCTACCAGTGAGTTTCCAGATCCGGAATTAATGATTAGAACCAGTGGCGAATACCGGATAAGTAATTTTTTATTGTACCAGTTGGCCTATGCTGAATTGTATTTTACCAATACAAGATGGCCGGATTTTAGAAAAGATAATTTATACGAAGCCATCATAGATTTTCAAAACAGGGAAAGAAGATTTGGCAAAACTGGTGATCAGGTTAAGGAAGAGATACCCATTTCATAATATAAATCTATTTTTCAGGTAACTGTCTTCATTTTTAGCAACAGAAAATTACCGGATCAACAAAACAGGATAAGTAAAAAAGTTAGCATCGCAGAATACCAATTTAAAGCACTCACATCTACTTTTTAAAGATGTAAAAGCGCTGGATTGTTTAACAAATAGTTTTCATTATAGCAAGTAATTTGCCGTTTAGTAAAAAAATAATTGATGTATAGGATTTACCAGAATTTTCTGTTTATAGTAATTACAGTTTTTATAGGCAATACAGCACTTGCTCAGGTCACTCCGGATACTACCAATCCAGTTTCTGTTAATCCGGAGCTAATGGAAATTTTAAATTCCAAAACACCCAAAACTTATACACTAGCTGGTATTGTAGTTACTGGTAATAAAGGTTTTGATGGCAATCTAATTATCTCAATTTCCGGACTTGCTGTAGGCGATAAAGTGCAACTTCCCGGAACTGATGCTTTTAGTAAAGCCATTACAAAGCTTTGGAAACAAAATCTTATTGCAGATGTAGAAATATTTTTTACCAAATTAGTTGGCAAAGATCTTTATCTGGAAATTGCAATTACTGAAAGGCCGAGGCTAGCAGATTTCAGATTCGCCGGAGTTAAAAAAGGTGAAAAAGATGATCTGGTTACAAAAAGTGGTTTGGTGAAAGACAGGGTTGTAACAGACAATATGAAGATGAGTGCAACTGCCGCAATTCAAAAATTCTTTTCAGATAAAGGATACCGTAATGTAAAAACAGAGGTAAGAGAAGAGAGATCACCTTCTTCTACAAATGCCGTTATCCTTACTTTTAATATCAATAAAGGAAACAAGGTTAAAGTAAATTCAATTAATTTTTCAGGTAATGATAATGTTGATGGGCTTATCCTAAAAAAACAAATGAAGGGTACTCATGAGATGACGAGAATGACACTTTATCCTCCTAAAACTACCAGTCCATTTGGTGATAGCAGCACCAGCATTTCGTTTAATGAGTACTTGAAAGATTATGGCTATTTATCTCCTTCAAAAACAAGAGTATATCTTGACCCTTATTTCCGTTTTAAATTATTTAGTTCCGCAAAATTTAATCCGGTAAAATATGATGAAGATAAAGAGCATATTCTGGACTATTATAATTCGCAGGGTTTTAGAGATGCCAATATTGTAAAAGATGTAAAAGTTGCTAATACTCAGGGTAATCTGGATGTTTATGTAAAAGTAAATGAAGGGCATAAATATTATTTTGGTGATTTGGTATGGAGAGGAAACACTAAATATTCTGATTCAATTCTAAACCTGTTTTTAGGTATCAGAAAAGGAGATATATATAACCTTGAATTATTAAATAAAAAATTAGGTAAACAATTATCAGCAGAGGGTGGAGATATTGGTAGTTTATATATGGATGATGGATATTTATTTTTTAAAGTAGATCCAATTGAGACCTCCGTATATAATGATACAATCAACTTTGAAATACGCATGCAGGAAGGTCCGCAGGCAACCATAGGAAAAGTGGAAATTTCTGGTAATGAAAAAACAAAGGATTATGTTGTTCGCAGGGAGTTGAGAACTATACCAGGAGAAAAATTTAGCCGTCAGGATATTATCCGTACACAAAGAGAGCTCGGTCAGCTTGGCTTTTTTAATCCGGAAAAAATTACTCCTAATGTGGTACCGCATACTGAAGATGGAACCGTTGACATTGGTTGGGGGGTTGAAGAAAAATCAAATGACCAGTTGGAACTTTCAGCGGGTTTTGGTGGCGGTATAGGTTTAACAGGTACGCTTGGTATTACATTCAATAACTTCTCCATTAATAATATTTTTAATAAAAAAACATGGGACCCTTTACCATCCGGTAGTGGCCAAAAGTTAAGTGCCAGGGTGCAATCAAATGGCAGGGCTTACAGGTCATACAATTTATCTTTTACAGAACCTTGGTTAGGTGGAAAAAAACGCAACTCTTTTTCAGTAAGTATATTTAATACCAAATATGCCAATGCGTACAATGCTTATGGGCAATACTGCAGAACCTGCGGTGATAGTTCATATTTAAAAACCACCGGTTTTAGTGTAGCATTAGGCAAGCAATTAAAATGGCCTGATGATTATTTTTCTTTAATTACTTCTTTTAATATTCAGCAATACACACTAAAAAAATATGCTAATATCTTTAAAGGCATTAGCAATGGCACTTCAACTAATATCAGTTTAAAAATAGCTTTAGCCCGCAGTGCTACACAGGGTAATCCTATTTTCCCAACGGGTGGTTCTAATTTTATTATTAGCGGCCAGTTTACACTGCCTTATTCCGCACTGGGAATTACTAAAGTTGGAGACAATCCGTACAGGCTTCCGGAATTTCATAAATGGAGATTTAACGGAGATTACTATGTGCCAATTGGTATCGCTCACGGAGCTGATAAAAACAAGCAGTTTATTTTGAAAGCTTCAGCCAAATACGGTTTTATTGGTAGGTATAATCCAGATCTTGAAATATCTCCATTTGAACGTTTTCAATTAGGTGATGCAGGGTTGAGTAATAATTTCGCTATATTAGGATATGATATTATTGCGCACAGGGGTTACCCGGTTTATTCTAATTCAAACCCCAAAATTAATCCGGATAATGTTACTCCGTCTGAATTTTTTACAATATTTAATAAATATACATTGGAGTTAAGATACCCTTTCAGCACTAACCCAAGTAGCACCATTTATGGCCTCGCCTTTTTTGAAGCAGCTAATGGATGGTACAGTTTTAAAGATTACAACCCTTTTAAATTGCGTCGTTCGGTGGGTGTTGGTATGCGTTTCTTTTTGCCAATGTTTGGATTACTTGGTTTTGATTATGGCCTGGGCATTGACAGAATTAAGCCGGGCGAACCAATAAAAAATGCGTTTAAGTTTACCTTTATGCTTG
>JAYWAU010000233.1:0-4756 GCA_043782265.1 Ferruginibacter sp.
TGGGTGAGGTTTCGGACTTAAAGCGATTAAGACGCATCGAAAAAGATGGGAAAATACTTCGTCGCTACCAATGTATTTGGATGGCACATGAAGGGTTTCCTAAAAAAGAAATAGCCACGACACTCGGCATCAATATAGATACTGTAACCGATTGGATTAAGCTTTTTAATAAAGACCGGCTGGGTGGCTTAAGTAGATTGCATTATGAAGGCAGAAGACCATCTGCTCTGGATGCTATTAAAGATTTACTGATAACGCATATCAGGGAGCAATCCATCGGCAAGCTTTCTGAGTTGCAGGATTTTTTAGAAACCAGGCATTCAATTACAGTAGAGCATAGTTGGTTAAGCCGTTATTGTAAAAAAAACTCCATTGCTCTTATAAAAAGACAAGACTGATCCCAGGAAAAATTCCCTCAGAACAAATACAGGGATCTTTCATACAATTGATGGATCAACTCTACAGGTGCGCCTGTAATAATGACAAAGAAATATTATTGTATTTAGACCCTATGCATCAGATACACAATAATGAAAACGATTACGCCTGGCAACCGACAGGGCTTAAAGGCACTAAAAAGGTGTTGGCCAACACTGGAAGAAAACGACTCAATATTATTGGTGCAATTAACCCGGTCACTTTTGAACCAACTATTATGCTGACAGAAGAAAATTGTTGTGCCGAAGTAATAGAAGCATTTTTAGGAGAATTAAGACAACAGTATTCCAATGCTACCAGTATCTGTATCATTTTAGATAATGCAAGGTATCAGCGTAGTTACATTGTACAGGAAAAAGCAAAAACATTGGGTATTGACCTTATTTATTTACCACCTTATAGTCCAAACTTAAACTTAATAGAAAGGCTATGGCGTTATTTTAAAAAGAAAGTAATGAAGAATAAATACTACGAAAATTATACTTTATTTGAAAATGCTGTTGAAACATTTTTCCAAACTTTTAATGACAGGATTGCAGATATGAAATCCTTACTAAATTTTAAATTCGGAATTATTAAAGCAAGTTAGTATAATACAACTTTTAAATAGTCATCGGGCATGCCTGGTGACTATTTAATTTTAAAATAATCTATTACTATTTTGCAGCAAGCTCCGCTGAAGAGGGATAAAGTAACAACTCAAAAAAAATCAGACATCAGACATCCAAGATCAGACATTCCCCTTTTCTTCAAACTCCCTTCTGTAGTGCGAAGGAGTCATCCTCTTAACCGCTTTAAACTGTTTGCTGAAATGCGCCCAGCTATTGTAGCCGCTTTCATAACAGATCTCCATCACAGGCTTGTTGGTGTTGGTCAGTAATTTACAGGCATGGCTAATGCGGAGATCCTGGATAAAATCAAAGTAGGTCTTCTTGATATTCTTCTTAAAAAAACGGCAGAACGTGGGAATGCTCATGGCTGCTACTTCTGCTACCTGCTGTAAGGTAACCGGCGTTAAATAGCGCTTAAAAGAGAAGTCAATAATTTTTTCAATGGCAGGGTCAATAAAGTTATTGTTAGAGGAGAAGTTCTGTGTAAGTGTAACATAATGTGCCGTCGTACTTATTTTTTGCAGGCATTGCAACAAGGTATTCATTCGCTGAAAGCCCTTTAGTTCCTGCAGTTCAACAATGATGTCGGCTATTTCATTTTTTAGTTTGGGCTGTATCTGTATGCCATCATTTTTTTGTAACAACTGGTAAACCGTCTTAAGCTCGGGCAACTGCAAAAAGCCATCGCCAAAAATATCCTGTTTAAAATGTACCACTATGGAGCAGCCCGTTACTTTATGGTGCTGCTTTTTAAACCAGTGGGGCAGGTTGCCGGCTATAAAATAAATATCACCGGGTTTGTATTCGCCGATAAAATCTCCGATCATTGCCGTGCCATGTCCCTCTGCTATCAGTATCAGTTCAAACTCTTCGTGCTTGTGCCAGTTGGTCTCAAAATTGGGGGTGCGGTAGCGGCGGCAGGCAAAACTCTGGTGTTCTTCCAGGTGTATTTTTTGGATAAGTGTTTTCATATCATTAATTTGAATAACTGCTATCTTATCAACCAATTCAGTTAAAATTATACATAACTGATAAGATAGCAGATTTTATTTTATAAATAGCAGTTGTGTACCAGCATAAAAAGGCTGAACTTTATGCTTTGATAAAACGATTGTATAATGACTTTCTTTAAAATTGCTGTATGCTGTTATTAGGTATTGATGTAGGAACCTCTTCTATAAAAGTTGCCATTGTAGATGCGCAAACACAACAATGTATTACCACGGTACAATACCCGGATACGGAAACCGGCATTACTTCCCTCCAAAAAGGCTGGGCCGAACAAAGCCCCGAAATGTGGTGGGAAAATGTACAGCAGGCCATTCTAAAAGCACACGCTACTAAAAAATACAATTCAAAAGATATCATTGCTATCGGCATCGCTTACCAGATGCATGGATTGGTTTGTGTTGATAAAAACCAGCAGGTATTGCGTGACAGCATTATCTGGTGCGACAGCCGTGCAGTGGAGATCGGCAACAAAGCTTTTGATGCCATCGGTCATGAAAAAAGTTTACAGCACTTATTAAATTCACCCGGCAATTTTACCGCCGCCAAACTGGCCTGGGTAAAAGAAAATGAGCCGGAGAAATATGCACAGATCGATAAAGTAATGTTGCCCGGAGATTTCATCGCCATGAAATTAACAGGCGAAATCACCACCAGTATTTCCGCTTTAAGCGAAGGCATATTCTGGGATTTTAAAGAACAGGAATTGTCGAAAGACGTATTCAATTATTTTGGTTTTAGCACCTCCGTGATTCCGGAAATAAAAGATGTTTTTACGCCTCATGGAACCATTCACGCTGCTATCGCAGCACAACTGTCTTTAAAAGAAGGAATCCCTGTAGCCTACAAAGCAGGCGACCAACCCAACAATGCTTTGTCGTTAAACGTCTTGGACCCCGGTGAGGTGGCCGCTACCGCTGGCACTTCCGGTGTTATCTATGGTGTAAGCGACCAGTTGGTGTACGACCAGCAATCAAGGATCAACAGTTTTGCGCATGTAAACTTTACAGAAGCACAGAAAAGAATCGGCGTGCTACTTTGCATCAATGGCACCGGTATTTTAAATAGCTGGATAAAAAATATTACCGGCAACAAATTTTCTTACAGTGAAATGAACCAAGCTGCGGCGGGCATTCAGCCCGGCAGCAATGGTTTGCAGATGCTGCCTTTTGGCAATGGTGCCGAACGCATGCTGGAAAATAAACTGGTGCAAAGCCATATTCACAACATTGATTTTAATGTCCACAAACCTGCCCATTTATTCAGGGCTTCACAGGAAGGGATTGCATTTGCATTCCGTTACGGTTTCGATATTATGAGGCAGAATGGTATGCGGCCTTCGGTGATTCGTGCAGGCAAGGCCAACATGTTTTTGAGCGATGTGTTTACCAACTGTTTTGTAAATGCTACCAACGTGCCGGTTGAGTTACACGACTGCGATGGCAGTGTTGGTGCAGCAAAAGGTGCTGGTATTGGTGTGGGTTATTATAAAACGGCGAAGGAAGCTTTTTCAAACAGTAAGCCGTTGAATTTAATTGAACCAACACATGCAAATTTATATGAAGAATTGTATGGGGAATGGAAGGCATTGTTGCCCCGCCCCTAAAGGATAATGTAATTTAGTGAAGGATTTTTCGATGGCGCATTCGTCCCTTTTGGGACGATAAATGGGTAGAAAAAATATCGGCATAACGTTCGTTCCGTAGGAACGGTAGGTAAAATGCTCTGTAAAATGTATCGCATTAAACAGGGGCAAGGCATATACCGATCCTACGGATCGAAAATTACATTGATGCTATTTTCTACCCATATATCATTCCCATGGAACGATATAGAAGTATTGCTTAATTAATGGTATTTCCTTAAGTGTGTAGTCGACGAGTCTGCTCCTTTAGAAATCGTAAAATGGTTTGAAGGCTTATTTTTGTCCGGGCATTTGAATTACTATTTGGCTTCATTGGCGTCGCACTCTTTTACTGTTGTTCATTGCTGAACTTTTGAAGCCTTCGAATGGGAGCATATTTGTTTTTTGAAGTGTAAGTTTTTAAACAATTATAAAACTGTAGCGAATTGAATGAGCTGCCATGAAAAACTGAACCTGAACGGAGCGTCGCCAATGAAGTTCAATTGAAAAACTTCAGCTTGGTAAATAAAAAAGTAGCTTTCTTTAATAAAATTATTGTACGCTATTTGCAAATTTAAAAAGCCGTAAAGTCGCAGAGTAGGGCTCCCTCTCCTTCGGAGAGGGCGGGGGGTGAGGTAACGTAAACTAAAACTTTAAATATAATTTCTAAACTTCCTTGTCATTTTTAAAACAAGGGCAAACTAAAAAAATATGTCAGTAGTAACAGGTAACAAAGAATTTTTTAAAGGCATCGGTCCCGTGAAATTTGAAGGTGTTGAAAGTGATAATCCATTGGCGTTTCGCTGGTACGATGAAAACAAAATTGTAGCAGGTAAACCCATGAAAGAATATTTACGTTTTGCCTGTGCGTACTGGCATTCGTTTGTAGGCAATGGTGGCGATCCTTTTGGTGAACCAACGCATTTGCATCCCTGGAATGAAAAAGCAGATGCGGTGGAAAGAGCAAAAGACAAGGCCGATGCTGCATTTGAATTCATTACTAAACTAAGCATGCCGTATTATTGTTTTCACGATGTGGATGTGGTTGACTACACCAGCGATGTAAATGAAAACG
>JAYWAU010000234.1:0-4752 GCA_043782265.1 Ferruginibacter sp.
AATAAGATCAGCCTGCGTGCTTTGGAAGAAAAAAAGAGCGAAGCTTTGGAGAAATGGTTCAATGAGAAAATTGGTACTTATTATATTAAAGTTGATGAAGAGTACAAAAATTGTGAAGAAATGAAAAAATGGACAAACCCAACACTGTCAGCTGGGAAATAATAAGTTTAAAATAAAGTGCAAAAGCGTTCTGATACCTCTCAGAACGCTTTACTTTTGTATATACGTCTCAGGATTTTAAATAAATGTACCTGTGTTTAAGAGATATAATAGACACATCGTTTAAAAAACAACAGCAATTTTGATAGAGAAAAAAAAGCAACTTAAGCAGGAACAAAAAACTGTACTGGTGGGTATCGTAACAGGTGGTCAAACAGAGCAGCAACTAAATGAATATTTGGATGAGTTGGCATTTTTAGCAGAAACTGCAGGTTTAATTACTTTAAAAAAATTCACCCAAAAATTACCACATCCCGATAGCAGAACATTTGTTGGTAAAGGAAAGTTGGAAGAAATTAAAAAATATGTAAGCCTCCATAGAGATGTGGAACTGGTAATTTTTGATGATGAATTAACAGGTTCACAAATACAAAATATAGAAAAGGAACTTGGTGTAAAAACCATCGACCGAAGCGATTTGATACTCGACATTTTTGCCAGCAGGGCTAAAACAGCACAAGCCCGTACACAGGTAGAGTTGGCACAGTACCAATACATTTTACCAAGGCTGAAAGGTATGTGGAAGCACCTTGAAAGGCAGGGCGGTGGCGTTGGAACAAGAGGCCCCGGTGAAACAGAAATTGAAACTGACAGGCGTATTGTAAAAGATAAAATTACTTTATTACGTAAACGCTTAGCCGAAATAGATCAGCAATCTTTTACCCAGCGCAAAGAGCGTGGTGAGTTTATAAGAGTATCTCTGGTTGGATATACCAATGTGGGCAAATCCACAATTATGAACCTGCTGAGTAAAAGTGAGGTGTTTGCTGAGAATAAATTATTTGCAACACTTGATACTACTACAAGGAAAGTGGTGTTTGAACAAACGCCCTTTTTGTTAAGCGATACAGTAGGATTTATCCGTAAACTTCCGCATCATTTGGTAGAGAGTTTTAAAAGTACTTTGGATGAAGTAAGAGAAGCAGATATCTTATTGCATGTAGTTGATATCTCTCATCCGCAATACGAAGAACAATTTGCAGTGGTTAATAAAACGCTGGCAGAGTTAAATGCCACTGAAAAGCCAACGGTTACAATATTTAATAAAATGGATAAATACCAAACAGAGGCTTTTGATGAATGGCTTGAAGAAGATGTAAAAAAGGAAATATTGGTTGATCTTAAACAACGCTGGCAGAATGAAACAAATGATAATTGTGTATTTGTGTCGGCCACCGAAAAAACCAATATAGATGAGTTAAGACAAACTATATTGAATAAGGTAAGAGAAATGTACCGCATACGTTATCCATATAAAGCAGAGTTTTTTTATTAAACAACTTTCAGCGAACACAATTAAATATGGAGCCTACAAAAAAATACCAGTGGCATAAAGTGGCAACTGATATCGCTGAAATAAATTTTCCTGCAAATGGATTGGCAGAACTGATGGTTGGAAATAAAAAGATATGTATTGCTTTACACAAGGAATCGCTTTTGGCTTGTACGCAAAAATGTCCTCATGCAGGTGGGCATTTAAGTGATGGTTATATTGATGCTGCCGGAAATATCGTATGCCCGCTTCACAGGTATAAATTCAATTTAGAAAATGGACGAAATACAAGCGGAGAAGGCTATTTTCTAAAAACTTTTCCTGTGGAAATTACAAAAGAGGGGGTATTTATAGGATTTGAAGAAAATAAGGTGTGGAATTGGCTGAAATAAACGATTTAATTTTTTGTCGAAAAATAAAAAGCCTTATTTTTGCCTCCCAATTAAAAAATGGAATACTCCTCCTTAGCTCAGTTGGTTAGAGCATCTGACTGTTAATCAGAGGGTCTCCCGTTCAAGTCGGGAAGGGGGAGCAAAACGGTAAAGGGTTTCAGACGATTAACGTTTGAGACCCTTTTTCATTTGCATTCTCAAAATACAAATCTGTGGTACTAATTTTAAAATACTGGCATTAAAATGGATTTAGATTTACCGTACTATTTTAATTTTTTAATCCTAAACGAAACACAATAACTTTCTAATACTTTTTTGAAAAATAGAAATAAATTATACTTACTTCCGTTTAAATGGGATATAATTATTTAACTAAAAGGCATTAACTACATCCAACCAGCTATTCTTTGTTTCTTTGCAAAACAATGGTAATTATGAAAAGAATTACATTAATTCATTTATGTATTCGTTTTAAAGTAGCTTTTTTGCTATTGCCATTGATCGTTATAATGCCGCCAGGGGCAAAAGGCCAGTATCGTAATTTTCAACTTACTTTTTCTGAAAATGTAAAGGGCGATATTGCTATTTTTGGAAATACCTTAATGAATTTAGTTAATTCAGATGG
The DNA here is from genome assembly GCA_043782265.1 of Ferruginibacter sp. Lineage (GTDB taxonomy): Bacteria > Bacteroidota > Bacteroidia > Chitinophagales > Chitinophagaceae > Ferruginibacter. Next base: position 2,510 of record JAYWAU010000234.1, read on the forward strand.
AACGCCTAACATAACTGCAATGAACGGCAATAGTGTTGATGGTAACAGTATTTACGATAATGGTGCTTTTGGAGTTTCCAATATGCAGTATGTAGATATTGATGGTAATACAGGATATGGCATCGGCACCAGAAACTCTTCTTCTGCTGATTTAATTTTGCCGGCAGGTGCCAATACAATCAAATTAGCACGGTTATATTGGGGCGGCAGAGTATTAAGTTCTGATTTTGATATCACATCGGCAGTTAATCAAAAAATTAAAATAAGAAAGGGTATAAGTGGAAGCTATACGGAATATTCTGCAGCACAATTCGATAAAACTGTTCGAAATGGAGGATTAAGTACAGAGTTTTCTTTTTACCAGGCCTTTGCCGACATTACCGATTTGGTAAAGCAGCAAGGAGCAGGTACCTATACGGTTGGTAATGGTGTTTTCTCTACAGGGGCGGGTGGAGATTTTGGAAATTACGGTGGGTGGAGTATAGTAGTTGTTTATGAAAATCCAACTCTTGGCTTTAACAGTCTACGTTTATATGACGCCTTTCAACGGATTTATAATGGGGGTACTGCAACAACTAATGATATCACATTAACAGGTTTAAATGTGCCATCTGGGGCATTGGCTTCCACCGATGCTCAGATTGGAGTAATAACCTGGGAGGGCGATGCGAAGTATAATGGGGATCAATTTAAAATCAATAATAACCTTTTCAATAATGCAGTGAATCCGCCAGACAATCCGATGAATGGTACTATAACTAAAAATGGTGTGCATGTCACAACCAAAAATCCGAATTATACAGATCAAATGGGTATTGATATTGATCAGTTTGATGTTGGAAATGGGTATGGAATTCTTCCCAATGCATCCACTGTAAATCTTCAGTTTGGTACAAGTCAGGATGAATACCTTTGTGGCGTAGTTAGTTTTGTAATTAAAATGAAAGACCCTATTATTAAGATTTCAAAAACTGTTGCAGATGCAAATTTTAATAAAATAGCAGAGCCTGGGGAGGTGTTAACTTACACATTAAAAGGAAAAAATATTGGCGCTGGAAATGCCAATGAAGTGGTACTTACCGATACCCTGCCTTCTACTGTTACCTTTGTTCCTAATTCTTTAAAGGTAAATTATAGTCCAGGTATAAGTTCAGGATTTAAAACTGATGTGGCAGGTGATGATATTGCAGACTATAATGGTACAACTCTAGTCACTTTTAGAATGGGTAATAATGCAACTGCTGTAAGTGGTGGATTTTTGGAGCCCGGCAATTCATTTGAAGTTGAATTTAAAGTAATAGCTAACACCCCCCCCAAAGGGGCTGTAACTTCTATAATTAATATAGGCCGGTTAAAGGCACTCTCTGATGCAATGATAGCGTTTGTAGATGATGGAACTGCAATAATTAATGTGAAAGATCCATCTTTAATAAATAAAGAAGAGATTTTTATACCCAATGCTTTTACCCCTAATAATGACGGCTTAAACGACAGTTGGAATATTCCCGGGTTGTGGGCATTTCCACTGGCAGAAGTTAGCGTGTACAACCGATATGGCCAATTGGTATTCAATAACAAAGGGTATACAAAGCAATGGGATGGGAGATTTAAAGGCTTACTGCAACCTTTGGGTACATATACTTACTCCATAGATTTAAAAAATGGACATAAATTAATTTCGGGTACAATAATGCTAATCAGGTAAAAAAAGTAAAAGTAATCTTTTGCATCCTCAATACTTAAATAAGACCCAATCGTTAGCTTAAACGATAAACAGTCAGAAGAAAAGCTTAGTGAATGAACTTAAAAAATTGTGATAGTATCAATAAATAGGAAGCCTGTTAATACGATAGGTTATAATAAAAAATTATTTCAAAAAAGGATGACAAATTTTTAAACCTGTCATCCTTTTAGCCTTACCCTCTTGGTTTCTCATACCTTCTTACTCCTTGGTTTCAAGCAACAATTTCCCAATATCAGCTGCAAGCCATCTAATACAGGGACAATTATAAAAAGCCATGATTAAGCAAAGCTTTTCTTCCAGCAAATATTGCCGGAGCAATACTCCGTGCAGGGTTTACTAAACTGCCGGGTATTATACTAAAAAAACTAATACCGTGAAAATATGAATTGCAAGGCCAGCCATAACAGAATTACGCTGTTTATTAGTAGTGCAGAAAATTATTATGAATAAAGATTATACTTTTTTAAAGAAAATGCAAACCAGTTTACACGCATATGAC
>JAYWAU010000235.1:0-13027 GCA_043782265.1 Ferruginibacter sp.
AAAGTCTTTCAAGAGTTACATATATTTTTACTTGAACCGCAACCGTTGACGGGGAATGAAGACTGTCTTAATCAATAGCTTCTGCTGGATATCTGTATACCAGATTTGTTTTGGTAGTTGTATCTTTAAAATAAAAAATTGTATTGATTTGTATAATGTTTATGTTTTACCAATAATTTTTTTTATTTTTATCCTGCTGCTGGTAAATTTCATAATCCACGACATCATTACTGTTGCTTTGTATCCAATCCATGTCAACACCTTTTTGTTGATCATTAAATTTGTAGCTAAAGGATGTGTGGGTGAAACAATATCCGGTTTTCGCAACTTAATGGCCTACGAAAATTCGGAATGATTGTTATTGTTTCATATTAAGTTGGAGTTGTCGGTAATGATTTCTGTACTAGTTTATACCATAAAAAAGTTGTATAGAAATGAGTAAAAAAATTAATTATCCTCATCTCCTTTCAGCATATCTTTTAAGCTGTTCATTACCTTTATTTTATAGCCTGCCGTATAAATAGTATTATTCACCTTTTTAATTTCAATTGTTTCCATTCCATTTTTTCCACCGGATTTCATTTCTACCCATAAATAATTTTTATTCAGCACCGGTATCGCTGCCATATTATTTTTCATTTTAGGGTCATTTTGTATTTTACTGAGATCAGCAGGACGGCCAACCCCCATTGTATAAATCTTCACCGGGTCAAAAGGAACGTTTGCATACCAAAGGGAAATTGCTGCGGTTTGGGCTGCATTAGCTGAGGCATTAATTTTATTACTTTTCATTTCATATTCATCTGCAGTAAAGCCGAGGACATTTTTAGTTTTACCTGTTTTTTTAAGAGTATACTTATCATCGTGTTTATCTTTTGCAAGCGGTGCATTCTTTATTTTTTCGGCCATTTCCTTTCCCATCACTCCGCCTTCACCAACTGTTTTTGGCATACTCATTACAGTAATGGTTTTCTTTTTGTCATCAAATATCCAGGTATGTCCTTTTTTTGAATAGATCATCACACTAAAACTTTTATCCTCCGGTTTAACGACTGCATAATCACCACTGTTTGTGAAGTAATAAGTAACCTGTTTGTATGCTTTTCCATTCTTTTCATCATCTTCATCTTTGGGTAAGTGTTGTGTTACTTGCCAATCGAAATTGAGAACAGCTGGAATAGGCTCATCCATGTTGGGTATTGAATTACTGCTACCTTCTCCATGTAGCCCAACTGGCGGCAAGCTACCATGGTTAACTGTATAGGCAGAAATTTGAATATATACATTGGGCATCCTGCTCCGATCCGGTTTATCAATGTATTTAACAATATATGGCCATTGCGCATCTATCGTAACAGTCAAATCACCGGAAGCGGGATTATCAAAATAAATATCTACTATACCAGGTACTTCATTCTTGTCGGCCTTAAATATCAAATGGCCTTCTACTCCTTCCGGAAATACTGTTTTTTCATGTGCACAGAAATAGGTAACACTACTCCCTTTAGGAATATTGCTTTTATAATTTGTGAATATGCCTTGTTTGGGATGCCCCTCTCCTAATAAATTAAAAAAGGTGCTGTTTCCCACTATTATTTCAAAATTCCGGCGGCTGACCAATTGTGCATTGATATAATTTACATGGATCGTAAAAAGGGATATTAGTATGCAGGAATAAATAAATATTCTCATTTTATATCAATTTTATAAAAGTTTACCAATTACTATATAAACGAATAATACCAGAATGCTGACATTATATTTTACTTTAATTATTATAATTTAACTGCCTTTGCTAAGTCTATGATTGGATTCAATAACCTTACATTTTTATAAACTCAACCCTTCTGTTCTGTGCCTTACCTTCGGGTGTAGTGTTTAGAACAGCAGATTGAGCTTCACCTTTACCCTCTGTTTGCATCCGGCTATCATCAATTGCAAATTCACTTACGAGCAAAGTCTTAACTGCTTCGGCCCTTCTTTTTGAAAGATCAAGATTGGCTGCATCATCGCCATCACTGTCTGTATGACCAACAATTTTTATACGAATGCCGCTATTTTCTTTCAGAACAGAAGCAATGTCTTTGAGAGTACCATAAGAAGATGCCTTAATAGTTGCCGCATTTACATCAAATAAAATACCTGTAGTAGAGAACTTACCTTCAGTTAACAATTTGTTACGAGTGTCAGGTAATCCTGATGCAAATTTGAAATTGCTGATGAGCCAGGTACTTCCATCATTATTTAGAGAAGTGGCAAATCGAATGGTGTTATATTTTATATCAGGTGATAATAAAGAAGGTACATCCACCACTTTGTTTTCATTTAAGTAAACCCTTAGCCTGTTTGTTTGCCGCCATACTGCAATATGATAGTTTAATACTTTATTTCTGTTAAGTCCTTTTACATTAAATCCATTTGCAAGGAGCTTCTCCCCCATCTTGGTATAAGTGGCCACGTTTATATTTTCCATGTAAGGATCCAGTTCAAAATAACTACGATCGGGGCCATAGTCAAAGGCGGTTTTACCTGTTTTGCTGATTAGTTGCAAACCAACCGTTGCAGTATTGGGGCCAGGTCTTTCTGCAAGGGGAATAAACAAAAGATCATATTCAATAGTAAAATTATCTGGTACTGATTTAATAAACCCGGGCACATAATATCCTTCTTTAGATATATTAAGCCATTTCCCGTTATAGGTATCAGCTGTCATTACTTCTCCTGAAGCATTCGTATTCCATGTAACAGGAAAATCTCCTACAGCATCACTGGAAAAATCATCATAACCCAGAATTTTTGCTCCCGGAATAAAATCATACTTGCTGTAAATTTTTACGGAAGACTGTTGTTGAAAATCTTTTCCAACTGGAGTTGGGGTATCATTTTTTTCAGAAATTGATCCTTCACTTTTATTTTTCTTACTCTTCTTGCTGAATAATTTATTGAGCAAATTATCTGCAGCTTTTTCAGTAGAAATTTCCGTAGCTTGTTTTACACCATCACCAGCTTTTTGCGTAAGAATTTCTTTAATTTGTGCGTTACCATTGATGGATAGCGTGACTATTGTTGCAATTGAAAAAAAGTATTTTAACATAACATAAATATTTATTCAGTACAAAAACAGAACAGTAATTTGATTTAATTGATTAAGTGAAACTACCCTGCTTTTAAGAAAGCCAATACTGCTGATGTATATATGGAGCAAGCAATTATATATCTGGGCGGCAATCAATAATAGCCGGTAAGTAAGAAGGCTATTACCTACTATTCGGCATTTCCTACCAACTATACATCCAATATAACAGGGCATTTAATCAGGACAGCCCCAATTTATGCAATGTGATAAGTTTGTATTAATATCAAAGTATTTATGATTAATTTGGAAAAGAAAGGGAGGAACATGGCTGGCAAATACTTAGCTTCCAAAATTTTTACACATGCTCATTCGTTGTATTTATCAGAATATAAGAAGTGCTCTATTACAGATCGCAACCGCCTTTTTAGCAGTCCTCACATTCCTCATGTCTTCTCATGCTCAGGATAAAAAAGCAGGTAATGTAGTAAGCTTTTTGCCTCCCGATTATTACAATCTGAAAACAGCTGCTGCAAAAATGCATTTGCTTGTAAATGCCATAAATGATTCAATCAATGAAGATCAGTTTACACATGTGTATGACTGGGCCCGGACTGGATTAAGAATGGCAGCGACAAGTAATGAGGATACAATGAAAGGCATTTTCAATTTTTTTATTGCCAAAGCATACGCTTATGATTACCTGAAACCTGATAGTGCTATTGTTTATTATAAAAAGGTGTTGCCGTATTTTCCGGATAAAATGAAGAATTACAATGTGTATTCGGTTAGAGAAATTATGGAACGTTATGCTGAGATGGGTAATAGGGACTCTTCTTTTATTTATCTTAATTACCTGAAAGCTTTAATTGATACCATGCCCGATTCGTCTCCTAAAAGAGTTTCGCTTTCACAGAATATTGCCACCACTTATCAATGGTTTGGTATGTTTAAAACAGCCATCAGCTATTTTCAAATAGCAGTGAATGGTGAAAGAAAAAATGGAAATAAAAGAGGTCTTGGATTGGCCTTAGCCAATTTGGGTGAGTTGTATTCAGAATCGGAAGATGATATAAAAGCTATTCAATATTCAAAAGAAGCATTGGAGTACCTGGCAAACATAAATATGCCTTACATAATGACTGCAACAAACGTTGCCACTTATTTTACCAGCCTGAAGCAATATGATTCTGCACTTTTTTACCTTACAAAATCAGAAAAAAGAGCCACGCAGATCAATGATGCTAATAATCTTCTAGTTATCAGGCTGGCCCTCGCGGGAATATATCTGGGGCAAAAAAAATATGATCTTGCCAACCCTTTGCTAGAAAAGTGTTTAGAAAATTTTGCAAGAATTGGGGATAATTGGAATCTTACAAGAACTTATATAAGTATTGCCGATCTTGACACCTGCCAATACCAATACCATGAAGCCAAAAATAACCTGCTGAAAGGATTACAAATAGCAAGGGTAAATAAGGAACAGGTTTTGGAAGTAATTATTCTGCAAAACCTTGCTTCCGTCAGCTCAAAACTTAATGACTATAAATCTGCTTTTGAATATCAAAGGGAATACCTGGCTCAGAAAGATTCACTCACCAGTCAAAAAACAAAAGCAAGCCTTGCCGACCTGGAGGTAAGTTATAAGGCATTGGAGAATGAAAAAAAAATTAAAAGTCTGCAAGCAGATAATAACATTAAACGTCTTCAATTAATAAACAGCAGCCAAACATTTTATTTTTACATCGCAGCATTTATAATGCTTCTCTTAATTTTTGGATTTTTTTTTTACCAAAGGAGTCGCAGAAATAAATTAGAAACAGAAAAGATGAAAGCAGAACTGCAGACACAGGTATTGCGTTCTCAGATGAACCCGCATTTTATTTTCAATTGCCTTAACAGCATTGAAAATTTTATAATGCTGAATGATCAAATACAGGCATCAGATTATTTGAATAAGTTTTCAAGTCTTATGAGAAATATCCTTGACAGCAGCCGAAATGAAATGTTACCTATCGCAAAAGATATGGAAGCGCTTAGGCTCTACGTTGAACTGGAACAACTGCGGTTCAATAATAAATTTAATTATAAAGATTTCATAGATCCAGCTTTGATAGGTGGAGACTATCGCGTTCCTTCATTACTGATACAACCTTATGTTGAGAACGCCATCATACATGGATTGGCAAATAGTGAGAAGGAAGATTTGTATCTTACAGTAACCGCTTCTATAGAAAATAATAGAATAAAATACATTATTCAGGATAATGGAATAGGAAGAATTCAATCCGCTGAATATAACAGGCTTAACAGACCATATCACAAAAGCGTTGGTTTGAAAATAACAGAAGACAGGATAAATCTATACAAGTACAGGCATGAAACGGAAGACTCTATAAAAATAAACGATTTGTATGACGAATATAATAGCCCTAATGGAACCAGCGTAGAGATAACTATTAAAGCAATTTAAATTATGGAAATATTAAAAGCAATACTAGTTGATGATGAATTTAGCAGCCTGCAGAATCTGCAGCAAAAGCTGACTAAATTTTGTCCGGACATTAAAGTAGTGGCCACAGCACAAAAACCGGAAGATGCCATATTACTTATACGCCACCATAAACCTGATGTTATTTTTCTTGATATTGAAATGCCCAGGATGAATGGTTTTCGAATGATTGATGAACTGGGACAATATGATTTTGAAATTGTTTTTACAACAGCTTACAACCACTATGCAGTAGATGCCATACGCATTAGCGCATTTGATTATCTCACCAAACCTATCGCCATTAAAGACCTTCAGAAGACAGTGGAACGGCTGGCTCTGCGTACTCAAATGCACACCAAAGAAAAAATGGAAGCTTTCCGTACCTCCCTGAGTTCACCCAAAAGCCAGGAAGAAAAAATGGCGATTCCCACAAACGATGGTTTGGAATTCATCCCAATAAAAGAAATCGTTCACATAGAATCCAGTTCCAATTATTCCAGAATATACCTTGTTGATGGCAAAAAAATTCTTGTGACGAAACTATTGGGAGACTTTGAAGAAATGTTGAAGTCCTATCATTTTTTCAGGGTACACAACTCCCATCTTATTAATCTTTCCTATATAAAAAAATATGTAAGGGGTGAAGGAGGGCAGGTATTGATGCAAAACGGCCAGGTGATAGATATATCCAGGAGAAAAAAGGAAGAATTTCTTAAACTGATAACGATATAAAAATGAGATTATATCTAGGGCTATTACAATTGTAAAAAATATTATTTTTTCATGCTATGTATTGAATTTGACATTTTGAATAGTACGTTTTGATACGCTAAGGTACGATAATACTTGAATTTCAAAATGAAAATTGATTTGATTTGAAACGATTATATACGATATCGATACGCAAAAGGTAGCACTTTTGACACTACTTGCAGTAAACGATAAAACATCACAATATTCGGTACAAATTACTTTTAAGCCATCCTATTCAAGCTTAGGAAAGCCAAGGTCAAATATATTCCTTCACATGAAACTCCCAGCAGTTTCATGAATGCCTGTTAATGCTCGAATAATAAAGGCACTTAAAATTCAGTATACATACTAGAAAGGTTCGAAACCTATAATTTACTCCAAAAGAATTTCCTCTACATTACAGTCTAACCATTTAAAGTTTATCGAACCGGTTTGCTGATAATTAACTTTGAATGGAATGCATTGCTTATTAAGCAAGAGACTTGTTGAAATGGGAAGAAAAAAGGAGTTCTTTTTGGAACTCCTTTTGGTGGGTAATCGAGGGGGCTCGAACCCCCGACCCTCAGAATCACAATCTGATGCTCTAACCAACTGAGCTACGACTACCATTTTATTGGACGGCAAAAATAGCAAAAAACTGTTCTCCTTCAAAATTACATTTAAAGTTTTCCTTTATTTTGTTTTAATGATGCCTGTAATGTGGAATACGGGCTTTAAATATGGTTTAAAACTAATAATCTACAGCATCTTTAAAAGAGTTTATTAACCATGTTGCTTAATATTTTTGTTTCTTTGCACTCCAAATTAAAATATGAACTGGACAGGCTATATTATTACCGTTTTATTGTCAACATTTACAGGATGGATTACTACATGGATAGCCATCAAAATGCTTTTTCATCCAAGAAAGCCCATCAAAATATTGGGCCTTACTATCCAGGGGATTTTTCCAAAAAACCAACGGTTGATTGCAGAAAAGCTGGGGCAGGTGGTTGGCAAAGAACTATTGAGTTTTGATGAAATAGAACAAAAAGTTACCAACCCTGAAAATCTCCAAAAGCTAAGGCCGGATATTGAACATCATATTGATAACTTTTTGCGAAATAAATTAAAAGATGTATTTCCAATGTTATCAATGCTGATAGGCGAAAAAACAATCCTGCAATTAAAAGATGCTTTTTTACTTGAACTGGAAAGTCTTTTTCCCGTGTTGATGAAAGGCTACATGGCAAAGCTGGAAAAAGATCTTGATCTTGAAAAAATTGTAACCGAAAAAGTGGCTTCATTCTCTACTCAAAAACTAGAAGATATCTTAAACCAAATAACCAAAAAAGAGTTTAAGTTTCTTGAATTTGTGGGTGGCTTTTTTGGATTTATTATTGGGCTGATAGAAATAGCTGTAGCTATATTTACAAAATAAGTATTATAAAAACTCTCCTGTTACCATTCATCAATTACTGTGTTTTTTTATAAACATTATCGAAGAACTTTAGTTTAACGATAATTAAATCTTTAATTCTATACCATGACTATAAAAGTTAATAACTTCATATTTTGCGCTATTCTTTTAGTTACCAGTACAACGATATATGCCCAGTATCCCAGCGCTGGCGGGGGTAACCGCGGAGGGCAAAATATGAATATGGGCCATTTTTATGGGAAAATAATTGATGCTGCTACCAATAAACCTATTGACGCTGCATCCATACAATTGATACAAAATAAACTTGATACGGTTACAAAAAAAAGAAAAGATGTAATGGTATCTGGCATGCTTACCACAAAAAAAGGAGAATTTAGTTTGGAAAACCTGCCTGTAATGGCGGCTTACAAATTAAAAATCTCTGCTATCGGTTACAAAAGCATTGAACAAAAAGCCGCCTTTGAAATTAATATGCAAGGTGCAAAAAATGGTGACTACAGCAGCTTGCTGAGTGGCATTGATAAAGATCTTGGCAATATTAAAATGGAAACAGATGCCCAGCAGTTGCAGGATGTAACAGTTACTTCCAGCAAGGCTTTGCTTACTATGAGTATTGACCGTAAAATTTTTAACGTAGAAAAAAATATTACCAGCACAGGCGGTACTGCTGTAGATGTAATGAAAAATATTCCAAGTGTTAATGTTGATATTGATGGCAATGTTACCCTGCGCAATGCAGCACCGCAAATATTTGTAGACGGCAGACCAACCACCATGACATTGGAACAAATACCCGCCGATGCCATTTCAACAGTAGAAATAATTACCAACCCATCTGCAAAATTTGATGCATCAGGTGGTGGTTCAGGCATTTTAAATATCGTGTTAAAAAAGAACCGCAAAGCCGGATATAATGGCAATGTGAGGGCAAGCATTGATAGTCGGGGTAAACCAGGATTTGGGGGGGATATTAATGTAAAGCAAGGTAAAATAAACGTTTTTGCAAGTGGCCAGGTTGGTTTCAGAAAAAGTATCAGTACGGTATACACTACAAGACAGGATTTTATTAATGATAGTACAACCGCTTACCTTACACAAACCAATGGGCCAATTGGTAAAGGGGTATTTGGTTTTGAGCGTCTTGGTATGGATTATTTGATTGATAATAGAAATACCTTTTCCTTATCAGGCAATTACAGCCGGGGGCAGTTTAAAAACAACGATTATATAAATATTGCAAGAGATACTGACTACGTTACGCATGTTAATTCTGATTATGGCAACCGTAGCAGCAACAGCACCAATAACTTTAAAAATATAGGAACTACTTTAAGCTTTAAACACAATTTTACGAAACCCAATAAAGACATTAGTGGTGATTTAAACTACAATTACAGCAAAAATGATAATCTAAATGATTTTGCCACGCAATATTTTTATACCAATACATTTCCAAAAGCACCTGTGCAATACCAGCGCTCGGTTGGTGGTGGCACCACAAAGTTCTTTACAGCACAAACAGATTTTGCTAATCCAATAACCAAAACAATGAAGATAGAAGCCGGTGCAAGAATTGCTATCCGTAATTTTTCAAGCTTCAACGATAATTTTATAAAAGATCCCAATGGCAATTATATTTCTTTATCATCCCTCAATAACCGCTATCAGTTTAAAGACCGTGTACTTGCAGCTTATGCAACTTATTCGCAGCAAATTAAAAAATTCAGTTACAATTTGGGGTTAAGAATTGAAAGTTCAAAATACGATGGAACACTGATTACAACCGGACGAAAGTTTTCGAACAACTATCCGTTTAGCTTATTCCCCAGTGCTTTTGTTACTTATAAACTAAGTGACAAAGAAGATTTACAGGTTAACTATTCCCGAAAAATTAATCGCCCCAATTTCTTTCAACTAATTCCTTTTATTGATTATACAGATTCGTTAAATATAACCAAAGGAAACCCTGACCTAATACCTGAGTTTACCAATTTAATGGAACTGGGGTATCAAAACCAAATTAGCAATGGCCATAATTTTTTAGCATCTGCCTATTTTAAGAATACAGAAAACCTGATTGCCAGAAACCAGTACAAAGACAAAAATCCCAATCCTGATAAAATAGATAGCATCATTATTAGTTCTTACGCTAATGCATCCAGAAGTTATACTTATGGTTTAGAACTTACAAGTAAAGACAAAATAACCAAATGGTGGGATCTTACCTCGAACCTTAATTTATTTACCGCCACCATTAAAGCAGGCAATATTACAGGTGGTACAGACAACAGCCAGTTTAGCTGGTTTGCCAAAGTAAATAACAATTTCAAATTGCCTAAAAATTATTCCATCCAATTAAGTGGCGATTACCAGGCTAAAACACTGGTATCACCTAACAGCGGTGGCGGTGGCGGTGGCGGCCGCGGCCCTATGTTTGGCGGTGGTAACCTGCCTTCTGCACAAGGTTATATAAAACCGTTGTATGGGGCGGATATCGCTATCAGAAAAGATTTTTTAAAGAACAATGCCGCATCCTTAACATTGCAGTTTAGTGATATTTTTAGAACAAGGCTTAACAGCACCCATTCTGAATCGCAATATTTTGTGCAGGATTACGATCGTCGCAGAGATCCACAGGTATTGCGGTTGAATTTTAACTGGCGCTTTGGCAAGATCGATGCCAGTTTGTTTAAAAGAAAGAATTTAAAGGGTGAAATGGAGAACTTGCAGAACAGTCAGCAGGGAGCAAACGGGCAATAACCCCCATCCCCTAAAGGGGGGTTATTTGGAGACGCTGATTTAACTGTGAAGTTTTTCAATCGTTCATCTTTGCTACGGTTAAAGCCGCATGAAAGTATGTCGCAAAAGTGTGCGACGCCACTGAAGTTCCACATGGCTTCTTAGCCCGGACAATATTTTTCTATATTAAAAGCGGCGCTTTACAAGTGCCGCTTTTTTGCTTAAAATATTTAAACTAATTTGCTGCCTCATAATCAAAACGCTTCATGAAGAATTTTAATTTTAAAAAGTTATTACCACATGTTATTGCCATAGTGGTTTTTTTATTGGTAACAGTAATTTTTTGCAAGCCTGCGCTTGAGTCTGGGGTTGTAATGCAACAGAGCGATTATGCGCAGGCAGATGCTATGAAGCACCAAAGTGAGCTATACAGGGAAGCGCATGGCGTTTATCCATTATGGGTAACCAATATGTTTGGTGGTATGCCTGCCTACAATATCATTTATGAAGGAGCCTATTCGCCGTTGTTAACTGTAGATAAGTTTTTTCAATTGTGGTTACCTAAGCCGCTTAATTTTTTCTTTTTAAGTTGTATCAGTTTTTACTTTTTATGCATCTGTTTTAGGATAAGGCCTTACGCCGCCATTCTTGGTGCACTGGCATTTGCCTTTAGCAGTTTTAATCCCATATTGGCCGCTGCCGGTCATGATACAGAATTACTTGCATTGGCATATGCCCCTGCATTAATTGGCGGTATCATTTTAATATTTGATAAAAAATATATTAGCGGCTTTGTGTTAACGGCGCTATTTTCTACCATGCACCTGATGCAGAATCACCAGCAAATCAGTTATTACACGTTAATTATAATTGCCATAATGACTATCTTTTTTGCTGTTAAATGGATAAAGGAAAAAGATACCAACCATCTTGTAAAAGCATTGCCACTTGCATTGGGTGCAGCATTGATTGGTGTTATGATTAATGCTATACTGTTATTGCCTGTTATGGATTATGCAAAATATAGTAAGCGTGGCGGGCAGTTGGTAATGGACAACAGGGTAGATAGTAAAACCAATACCATTAATAAAAATAAAACCACCGGCCTTACCAGAGAGTATGCCTTTCAATGGAGTTATGGTAAAATGGAATCATTGAGTTTATTGTTTCCGGGTATAACCGGCTATGGTAGTCATTTTAGCCAACGGGATGAGGAGTACAGCATTTTTCCAAAGCTCTCAGAAACATCCAATGTGAGCACCTACTTACAGGAAAAATTAAATCTTCCTGAAGAACAGGCTGGTAATATAGCCATGAATCTTTCCGGCAGTGTTTATTGGGGTGATAAGCCCTTTACAGTGGGGTCTGTTTATCTTGGAGCCTCCATTTGCTTTTTATTTATTTTAGGATTGTTTGTATTAGATAGCAAACACAAATGGTGGATACTAACAGCAAGTGTAGTTGGAATTATACTTGCCATGGGTAAAAATTTTCCTGCCATCAATAATTTTTTATTCGACTACCTGCCGCTTTACAATAAATTCAGAACGCCGGAAATGGCACTCGTTATCCCACAAATATTGTTTCCAATTATGGCAGTGCTGGCCACACAAAAAATTCTCGACAATGATGATACGCTTTTAGTAAAAAAATTAAGGTTAAGTGTGTTTACTATGGCTGGTATTTTTGCAATCGCAGCAATCCTTTATTTTACCGTTGACTACAGTAAAGAGAATAAGGAAAGAACCACTGCTGTTAATGCAGCAATTGCTGTCGCTGACAGCACTGTTAATAACAAAATGGAAGAGATTAACCAGAAATTTGAGCCACAGGTTGATAACAGGGTGTACGAGAATTTTTTACAACAGAGCAAGGGTGATACTAAGGTTGCCAAAGCTGTTGTTACTGCATTACGTAAAGACAGGCAATCTTTTTTTGGTAATGACATTTTACATTCGTTGCTTTTTGTTGCCCTTACTATTATTTTGATTGGCTTATTTATGTACAAAAAAATAAATGCGTTAATTCTTCTAATAGGTTTGCCATTGTTAACCTTGCTTGATCTTATTCCTTTTGATATGCATTACATCAATGAAAAAACATTTGACAATGCAGAAAAATACCATGCCAACGAGTTTCCCGAAAGCGATGCTGATAAGCTAATCTTAAAAGATAAAGATCCTAATTTCAGGGTATTTAATGTAACGGGCGGTGATCCGTTTCAGGAAGCAAAAACTTCTTATTTCCATAAATCTATTGGGGGATACCATCCTGCCAAGCTGGGTATTTTTGATGACCTTATCACCTATCAACTAAGTAACCAACCTAACCTTAGTGTATTAAATATGTTGAATACAAAATACATTATTCAACAAAATCAAAAAGGAGATAATACCACTACCCAAATTAATATGCAGGCGCTTGGCAACTGCTGGTTTGTAAAAGGGGTTAAATTTGTAAACGGCCCTGTGGAAGAAATGAAAGCGCTGGATAATTTTGATCCGAAAGACACAGCAATTATTGATAACAGTTTTAAAAATATTGT
>JAYWAU010000236.1:0-12992 GCA_043782265.1 Ferruginibacter sp.
TATCTACAATGCTGCCTGCGAACCTTATCTACAGCAATTATGCAGAATGCTTAACCGGATGGGAGCAAAAATTAGCGGCATTTCAAGCAATATGCTAACAATTAATGGAGTTGATTATTTGGGCGGCACAGAACACCGGATGTTGCCTGATATGATTGAAATAGGCAGTTTTATTGGGCTTGCTGCAATGACCCATGGCGATGTGACCATTAAAAATGTTGGCTTGGAACACTTAGGTGTTATTCCGGAAAGGTTCCAGCAATTAGGTATTAAAATGAATTTTATTGGTGATGATATTCATATCCCTTCACAGGAATTATATGAAATTCAAAAATATATGGATGGCGGTATTTTAACCATTTATGATCATCCATGGCCGGGATTTACCCCGGATTTATTAAGCATTGTTTTAGTAACCGCCATCCAGGCAAAAGGAAGTGTACTCATTCATCAAAAAATGTTTGAGAGCCGTTTATTTTTTGTAGATAAATTGATTGATATGGGTGCCCAGGTAATACTCTGCGATCCACACAGGGCCGTAGTGATAGGTTTGGAAAGAGAGCAGCAACTGCGGGGCATCACCATGAGCAGCCCGGATATAAGGGCTGGTGTGGCTTTGTTGATTGCGGCTTTAAGTGCACAAGGGAAAAGTGTGATACAGAATATAGAGCAAATTGACAGAGGATACCAAAATATTGATGTAAGGCTACAAGCATTGGGTGCAGATATAAAAAGAATTAATTAAATGTTAACCCGAATTTTAAGCACTAATTACACGAATTAAAAAACGGGCTAAAGTAAGAACCCGTAAATTTAAGTAAACCAGTTTTCTTTTCTTTTCTTTGCAAATGGCTATCCCTAATAAAATCATCATCATCACAGCTCCATCGGGCGCAGGTAAAACATCCATTACCCTTCATTTAATGCGCACATTTCCACAACTTGCTTTTTCTATTTCTGCTGCCACAAGGCAGGCAAGAGGTATAGAAAAAAATGGGGTAGATTATCATTTTATGAGCATGGATGAATTTAAACAAAAGATACAGCACAACGAATTTGTTGAATGGGAAATGGTGTACGAAGGAAAATATTATGGCACTTTAAAAAGCGAACTGCAAAGGATTTGGGATGCAGGAAAAATACCGATCCTTGATATTGATGTAAAAGGTGCCATCCATGTAAAGCAACAATATCCTGACTCTGCTATCAGTCTTTTTATTGTTCCGCCATCTGTAGCAGAATTAAAAAACAGACTGGAAAGCCGCGGCACAGAAAATGCGGAGTCATTGGCTGCAAGAGTTAATAAAGCTGCATACGAAATTTCTTTTAAAGATCAATTTGACAAACAGATTGTAAATGACAACCTTGATAAAGCCTGTAAAGAAGCTGAACAAATAATAAAAGGCTTTATTGCACTATAAATGGATTGGGGTGCACTTCAAATTGTCGCAAGAGTTGCCAACCTTTTGTATGATTATTCCCATTAAGCAGTAACTTTCGAAAGGTTGGCAACCCGGGAGTCTGCTACAATTATAAATGCAACCGTAATAAATCAATGATCTTCAGTATTTTTACTTTATGGAATGGATAGAACCGGTAGCTATAATAATTTCATTACTCCTGATTGGATTTTTTTCAGGGATAGAAATTGCTTTTGTTTCTGCCAATAAGCTTTCGATAGAATTAAGAAAAAAACAGCATACTTACAGCGGTAAAGTTTGGGGAGAGTATGCTGATAAGCCCGCCAAATTTATAGGCACCACTTTAATTGGTGTAAACGTAGTATTGGTGGTATATGGTTTGCTGGTGGGTGATTTATTGTCGCCGCTGTGGCATTATATTGAATTAAAAATATCACCCTCCCTCGCCGATTATGTTAAGTATTTTAAGTTATTTTTTGAAACCTGTTTATCAACCGTTATCGTACTTTTTATAGAGTTTATTTTTAAAGCCATTTTCAGGGCCACTAATGAAAGTATTTTAAGCAGTGGTTTTATAGCATACATCGTTCAGTTTTTTTTCGCAGCATTCGCTGGTATTTCTTCTTTTTTTGTTGAAATAGCAGAATGGATATTAAAGTACATTTTTAATGTGCGGCTTAATGAGAAAAAAGAGGTGTTTACTAAAATAGACCTGGAACATTTTATTCAACAAAGTAAAAATCATGATGAGGAAGATACAAGTGAAATAAATAAAGAATTGTTTGAAAACGCCTTGTCATTAAGTGAGAAAAAAATAAGGGAATGCCTGATCCCCCGCAAAGAAATAGAAGGAGTTGATATTTCGACCAATATTGAAGAAGTGAAAAGTATTTTTATAAAAACACAATTGAGCAAACTGGTTGTTTTTGAAGAAAATATTGATAATATTCTTGGTTATATCCACCAGTTGGATATGTTTAAAAATCCTGCAGATGTACATTCAATATTGTTACCCATCCCCGCCATTCCTGAAAGTATGAGTGCGCCGGATTTAATGAATAAATTTAGTAAAGAAAGAAAAAGTATTGCCTGGGTAGTGGATGAATTTGGCGGCACTTCCGGAATTGTAACGATGGAAGATTTACTGGAAGAAATTTTTGGAGACATTCCTGATGAACACGATACAGAAGAGTTTGTAGAAAAACAACTTGCCGCAAATGAATTTATTTTTAGTGGCCGGCTCGAACTTGACTACATTACCGAAAAATATGAACTTGAATTTCCAGATAGCAGAGAGACTGAAACACTCAGCGGATTTATTATTCAGAACAGGGATGAAATTCCTAAACAAAAAGAAACCTTCACCGTTGGCAATTACCAGTTTGATATTTTAAACGTAGGTGATACAAGGATTGAAACGGTAAAATTAAAAGTGTTGAAGTAACACTTATTAGCGGAATATTCGAGAGAAACTACTCTTCGATTTTTATCAGAATACAATAAAGGTCTCTAAAAATATCTTCGAAAAGAAAACTGCAACTATTAACTATTTCAAAGAGCTATAAAAGTAAAAATTGTGAGGCAATATGCAAATTAAACATAACTTGTTAGGCTGGACGATTAAATTAAAAAAATCAATAGCCTTATTTTGTATATAAAATAAGGCTATTGATTAAATCATACATCAGACTTTTATTGATTGGGTTTTTCTACTTTACTTACGACCCTCATTTTTCTCAGTAATTTCCTATTTTCTCTTTTGTGCATCAGCTTAAATTCAAGCGCATAAATTACAGGTAAGATTAGTAAGGTTAGTATAGTAGAGGTAACTAATCCACCAATCACTACTACGGCTAGAGGCTTCTGTGTTTCACTTCCAATGCCGGTGGAAATAGCTGCCGGCATTAAACCGATCATAGCCATCAGGGCAGTCATAACAACAGGCCGCACCCTCGATTTAACGCCTTCTCTAATCGCATCATCCAGGCTCATTTTAGCATCCATATTTTTCCGGAAAACGCTGATTAGTATCACCCCGTTTTGGATACATACGCCAAACAATGCAATAAAACCTATGCCAGCACTAATACTAAAATTGATACCTGTAATATGCAGGGCAAGGATACCTCCAATTAATGCAAAGGGTACATTCATGATGGTTAAAAAAGCATCTTTTGCATTGCCGTAGGTAACAAACAAAATTAAAAATATTACCAGCAGGCAAATAGGAACTACTCTTGATAATGTTGCAGAGGCCCGTTGCTGGTTTTCAAATTCGCCATTCCAGCTCATTTTATATCCTTGCTGTAAATGAACTGCTGCATTTACTTTTTGCTGGGCTTCTGCAATGGTACTCCCTAAATCTCTTCCTCTAACAGAAAATTTTACTGCAATATGGCGCATGTTATTATCTCTGAAAATAAATGCAGGACCAGTTAATGTACGAATGGAAGAAATTTCTTTCAATGGAATTTTTGATCCATCACTGGTGGGCACCATCAGGTTTTCAATGGCTTCCTGTGATGCCCTGAACTCTTGCTGATAACGCAGCCTCACATCAAATTTCCTTTCGCCCTCGTACAATTGAGTAGCCGCCTTACCACCGATGGCCATTTCAATTACAGAATTCGCATCTACTGTATTGATACCATAAAATGCCATCTTTTGCTGATCCAGTTCAATGCGAAATTCGGGCTGTCCAAGGTTTCTTAACACCCCTAAATCGCCAATACCTTTTACTGTTTTTAATACATCCATCACTGAATTGGCTGTACTGTCCAGCACCAAAAAATCAGGCCCAAATATTTTTACTGCCATAGCTGCATTTACACCTGCTACCGCTTCTTCCACATTATCCCGAATAGGCTGGGAATAATTAAAAACAATTCCGGGGAACTTGCTTAATTGTGCATCCATCTCATCAATCAACTCATCTTCTGTTATTTTTCTTTTCCAGGTTTTTTGTGGTTGCAGATCTACCTGTATCTGTACATTAAAAAATCCTTTAGGATCAGTACCATCGTTGGTGCGCCCTACCTGCGAAAGTGTTTGTTTTACCTCAGGAAATTTTTGCAGTATGTCTACCATTTTATTACTCACTAGGTTAGCCTCTGTTAATGAAACACTCATGGGCAATTCTGCCTCTACCCATAAAGCACCTTCATTCAAATCTGGCAAAAATTCTGTTCCTAAAAACTTAGCTGAGAAGAAGGTTAGCACCATTACGATCAACGCAATCACCACACTCATTTTTTGATTGCGATAAACGATTGACAATAATTTGGCCACACCATTCTCGAAAAATAATACGATTGGGTTGTGTTTTTCTTTTACATTTTTGCGCAATAAAATACTTGACAATGCCGGTACCAAGGTAAGGGTAAACAACAAGGCTCCTACCAATGCAAAGCCCAGGGTGTAGGCCAACGGTGAAAACATTTTTCCCTCCACTTTTTGAAAAGCAAAAATGGGAATCAAACAGGTAATGATAATGAGTTTGGAAAAGAAAATGGATTTACCCATTTCGGTTCCGGTGGTTTTAAAAAGGCCCAGTTTTGCCAGCTTGTTAAATTTCTCCATGCCAACTTCCCTTGCCTTATGATCCATTGCTACAAACAATCCTTCTACCATTACTACTGCACCATCTATGATAATACCAAAGTCAATGGCACCCATAGAAAGCAGGTTGGCGCTCATGCCTTTAATGCGCATACAAATAAAAGCAAACAACAACGAAAGCGGAATGATAATGCTTACGGTAACTGTAGTGCGCCAGTCGGCCATAAACAACAACACGATCAGCGTAACCAATACAATGCCTTCAATCAGGTTGTGGATCACCGTTTCCTGTGCAAAATCCATCAGGTTGGTACGGTCATAAAATGTATTGATCTTTACATCTTTCGGTAAAATATTTTCATTTAATTCTTTTATTTTTCCACGGATACTCTCGAGCACTTCACTTGGGTTTTCTCCCTTCCGCATCACAATAATTCCCTCTATTACATCCGTTTGTTTGCCATTTTTATCAGCCCTTTCTACCTGGCCCAATCTTGGTTTGCCGGCCTCAACAATATTGGCCACATTTTTTATCAGTAACGGAACACCCTTTGTTTTAGTGATGATAATATTTTGTATGTCTTCTATATTATTCAACAAGCCAATACCCCTCACCAGGTAAGACTGCCCGTTTTTTTCAATTACATCACCACCTACATTTATGTTGCTTTTTGCAATAGCATTGTACACGTCAAGCGAAGTAAGGTTGTACTTTAACAACAGGTCGGGGTTAACACTTACCTCAAATGTTTTTTCTTCGCCGCCAAAACTATTTACATCCGCCACACCTGGCACACTTTTAAACTGCCTGTCAAGCACCCAGTTTTGAATGGTTGTTAAATCACGGATAGACCTGGTAGCACTGCTCAATGTGTAGCGGAAAATTTCACCTGTTGGACCGTAAGGTGGCTGCACATCGGGCTTTACTCCATCGGGTAAATCTGCCCCGCTTAAGCGGCTCATCACCTGCTGCCTTGCAAAAGCATCGTCCACATCATCATCAAAAATGATCCTGATATAAGATAAGCCAAAGGCAGAAGTAGTTCGGAGGTTTGATTTTTTTTGTACGGAGTTCAATACCGTTTCCATCGGTATGGTTATAAATTTTTCTACTTCTTCTGCACTTCTGCCGCTCCATTGCGCAATGATGATGATCTGCGTATTGGTAACATCCGGAAAAGTTTCTATTGGTGTATTCTTATAACTGATAACACCAATGATCGCTAAAATACCTGTTAAAAAAAATACCAGTATGCGATGCCTTAAAGAAAAGTGTATTATTTGTTTGATAAATTTATTCATGACCTTTTTTAAAATTTTGGAGTGGCTGGGGTATGATAATTTTAGCTTTTTACTTTTCTGTTAAAGCTTTAAACAACAATATCTGGTTAGCAGAAATAACTTTTTCACCCAATTGTAAACCAGATTTAATATACGCCTTGTCACCTGAAATTTTAAGTACTTCAACCTGTTGCACTTTTAAATCGCATTTACTATGGTATACCACTACATAGTTATTACCATTTTCTGAAATGATAGCAGCACCAGGAATATTAATAGCCTGCAGCCCTTCTTTATTTTGAACCGTAATGTTGGCAAACATTTCAGGCTTTAATTGCAGGTTGTCATTTTTTAATTTTACCCTTATCTTCATCACTTTAGTTCCTGGATCTAAAATCTGGCTTACTTTGTCAATTACGCCTGTAAAAACTTTATCGGGATACGCAAGTGTAGTTACCGTGGCAGCATACCCCTCTTTTATTTTTGAAATGTCTGTTTCATACACATTTGCCCAAACCCACACTTCACTGATATCGCCAATAGTAAACATATTGTCACTATTGTCATTGCGGATAAAGGCGCCTTCGCTGATTTTTTTTTCTACCACGTAGCCTGCCATTGGTGCTGTTATTACATAAGTGCCGCCGGCATTTGTATGCCCTCCTCCGTTTATGCTGAGCTGTTCTTTTAGCTTTTGCACAGCCGTTAAAGCCTTACTGTAATTTTCTTTCGCCTCAAGGTATTCCCGCTCACTGGCGATACCATTTTTAAATAAAGATTCTTCATTGTCCAGTTGTCTTTTTGCAATGGTAACATCGTTGTTGGAAGTAGAGAGATCGCTGTAATTGCCCGCCACTTCCACACTTTTAATTACTGCCAGCACCTGCCCCTTGCTTACTTTATCGCCCTGCGATACTTTTACTTCCAACACTTTACCACTGCTGAAAGGGAAAACTTTCACCACTTTGCTATCACTAAAACTTATTTCACCAGATAGTTTTAAAGCATCTTCGATATTGGAGGTTGTTGCAGAATCTATGTGTATGATTCTTTCCATTGAATCAGTAATGCAGATTTTTTGATTGACTTCCACTTCGGGTTCTTTTTTTCCTTTGCAGGAAAACATGAAAGTGGCAGAAAAAAATATTGCAGTGATTACAACGGCTATTTTCATTTTTAAATATAATTTTTTAGATTTAATTCAGGTTTATGATATCGGTACCAACAGCATAATTAAGGTCTTCAATGGCATGGATGAGGCCATTGTGTTGCTCTACTAGTTTTAGTTTATTGTCTTTGTAGGCATCCATAAAATCGATAAACTCCAAAAGGCTCATCTGGCGCTGTTCATAACTTTTAAGCATGTTTTCAAACAGGGCATCATATTGCTGTGAAAAATCCAGCTGCTGACGGTTGTTTACTCCCTGATAAAATAGAAATTTAGTTATGGATGATTGTATGTCATTTTTAATTTTTGCATATGTCTGATCTGCAATAGCCTGTTGCTGCTGTATGGTAAATTTTGCAGCGGCGATGTTGCCCTGATTGCGGTTAAAAATATTCAAGGGCAATGAAACTGCTAGTCCTACATAGTTAGGCGCATAACTACTTCGCTGGTCAAACTCTGTCCCTACACTTACATCAGCCTTTGCTAGCGCCTTTTGATAAGTGAGATTATGATTTTGAAGAGCTAATGAAGTTTGTGCAATTTTAGCATCTGGTCTGCTGGAAAATGCTAACTGAATGAGGCTGTCTGTGTTCGGAATTAAGACAGTTGTTAATTCTCCAAACTTATACCCCAAACTTGGCGCAATAAATTTTGTTTCATTGTTATTTAGCAACAATTTTATTTCACTTTGTAAAGGTATCAATTGCGCATCCGCAGAAACCAATTCATTTTGTAAACTAAAAAGCAATGCCTTTATCCGCAGGTTATCTTTTACTGAAACATTGCCGATCTGAAGTTGCAAATCCATTCCTTTCACCAGTTTATTAACTTCTTCAATTTCCTTTACGTATACTCTTTTTATTTTCAGTAAATGGTTAACTTCAAGTAAATCATTTTTAAGTGCAAAACGAAGGGTCCGTAATAAGTCTTCAAATTGCTGTTGCGAAATAGTAGCATTGTCGGTAGCAATTTGTATCGCTTTATTTCTTTTGCCTGCTGTTCTAATAAGTTGCATCACCTGCACATAAAAAGTGCCTGTTTCGCTATTGTGTTTAAAAAAGCCCCCTTGTTGATCGTAAATATTTTGGTCCGTGCTTAAAACAGGGTTGTCCCATAGTCTTGCCTGTTGAATTAATGCTTTATTAACATCAATATTATATTTACCTGCAAGCAGTGATAAATTGTTTTGCAAAAATATTTTTTCAGCTGCCGGAAAGGATAACTGTACCGTATCGACGGGTATTTGTGCAAAAACATTATCTGCAAAAAAAAAGATGATAATGGATAAAAGGGGAATTATTTTGTGCATAGGTTACAATACTTTTTATTGAAGTAACAAATATAGCCAAGGGGTTAGTTAAGCGCCTATTAACAAAAGTTAACCATCGGTTAAGCAAGCCAGCTATTGATTTTTTATGGTTTACAGGATGTAATCAATCTATCTTTTTACATATACTTTTACAAGCCTATTTTTGCATTAATGAACGTTGTAATAAATATTAGTTCGGTATCAAAACATTCCCCATTTGAGCAAAGTGATTTTGTATCAGACTATATTTTGAAGATCGTTACTTCACACCCGGAGCATTCATTTTTTTTAATCCGCAATCATTTTGCTGATGCATTTTTAACTACACCCAATTGTAGTATAATTGCTACAACTCCAAAACAAGGAAACCTCTTATACTGGAAAATTTGGTATGCTTTAAAATTACCTGCCATTTTAAAAAAATATAAAGCCGATGTATTTATTAACCTTGATAGCATTTGTTCTTTAAAAACCAGTATCCCACAATGTTTATTACTACCCGATATTTCCTTTGTGCAGCATCTTTCATTATTCAAAAAAAATATACCGGCCTCATTTGATAAAGCTGCAATGATTATTACTTTTTCTGAATTTGCAAAAAATACTATCTGCAAAGAATACTATAAAACACAACCAAAAAAAGTGGAAGTTATTTACACCGCAGCGAATGAAAAATTTTTGCCTGTTGATTGGGAAGAAAAAGAAAAAACAAAGGAGAAATACACAGATGGAAAAGAGTATTTTTTATTTACTGGTGACATTGATACTGAAAATAACCTTATAAATATATTAAAAGCATTTTCTTTTTTTAAAAAAAGGCAAAAGAGCAATATGCAATTAATTATTGCATCAAAAAAAATTAATAAAAACAATGCCTTGACAGAAAGTTTAAAAACATATAAGTATAGAAATGAGGTAAAAATAATAACAGCTTTTAAGAAAGAAGAGCTTGTTACCATTACAGCAGCAGCCTATGCATTTGTTTATGCTGTTAAACAAACTGGTTTTTATACCTCCGCTTTAGAGGCTATGCAATCCGGTGTGCCTGTAATTGTTAGCAACGCTGTGGTAATGACAGAAATTTGCGGAGCAGCAGCTTTATTTGCAGACCCGGCAATTTTTGAAAACATCGCAGACAAAATGATGTTGCTATTTAAAGATGAAAATAAGCGAAATGAATTAGTTAGCCTGGGCAAAAAACAGGCAGCCCAATTTACGATGGCTTCCACAAACAAATTATTTTGGCAAAACATTGTAAAATGTGCCGACATACCTTTGTAAACGCTACAGCAAACACTTTATCTTTGCCAACTTAATTTACAAGCACAGGCAAACAATTTATAATACTTATTGCATGAATAAATCTACCATAAAAATAGATGTTTTATTAGACCCCAATAAAATACCGGAACAAATTAGCTGGGTTGCAAGCGACAGTACCGCAGATATGCCTCAAAAAGCAAAAGCAATGTGCATTGCCTTTTGGGATGGAGCCGATAAAACTGCACTTCGCATTGATCTTTGGACAAAAGATATGATGATGGATGAAATGGCAGATTTTTACTACCAGATGCTGATGACGATGGCAGATACTTTTAAAAGAGCCACCCAACAACGGGAACTTAGTGAGGATATGAAAAAATTTGCAAAGGAGTTTTTTGATAAATTCAGGGCTATACAATTGAAAGAACAAAAGTAATAAGTTCATTTACTAATTTGCTAATTTTGAAATGCAACTAAGCTTGCACTTGAAAAATTTAAAATAAAATAATTAAGCAATATTCGATAACTATTTAAAAAAGTCCTGCACCTCTTAAGGGATAGGGTCAACTACTATGAGTCTTGAACAACAAATAATGGCAGAAATGAAAGATGCCATGAAAGCAAAAAATGAAGGTGTATTGCGTAGCCTTCGTGCAATAAAAGCTGAGATCATAAAGGCCAAAACAGAACCTGGTGCAGGTGGCGAAATCGATACAGCAACTGAGCAAAAGTTTTTACAAAAAATGATGAAACAACGAAGGGATTCGCTGGAGATTTTTGAAAAACAGGGACGTGAAGACCTGGCAGTAAAAGAGAGAGAAGAGATGGAAGTGATAGAAAGATTTTTACCCAAGCAAATGACAGAGACTGAAATTAAAGAAGCTGTTGTAGCAATTATTTTGCAAACTGGCGCCGCTTCTCCTGCCGATATGGGTAAAGTAATGGGTGTAGCCAGCAAACAATTGGCAGGACTTGCAGATGGAAAAACCATAAGTAATATTGTAAAAGAGTTATTGAGTAAATAAAAAATACTTTTTTGATAGATATCATTTTTGCTATATTAATTGTAATTGCCATTTTTAAGGGGTATAGAAAGGGATTAATTATTGCTGTATTTTCTATTGTTGCTTTTATTGTTGGTTTGGCTGCCGCATTAAAACTATCTGCTACCGTTGCCGCCTACCTGCAAAATAGTGTAAGTATTTCCGGCAAATGGTTACCATTTTTATCTTTCGCTATTGTATTTGGTGTGGTAGCGGTATTGGTTAGCCTGGGGGGTAAATTGATAGAAAAAACTTTTGAAATGGCTTTGTTGGGTTGGGCTAACCGAATTGGAGGCATCTTGCTATTTGTAATACTTTACACCATTATTTTTAGCATACTTTTATTTTATGCAGAAAAAATACATCTTTTTGAAGAAGCGACCATTCAATCATCTAAAGTCTATCCATTTGTAAAACCCTGGGGGCCTAAAGTAATGAATGCATTTGGTACTATCCTGCCAATATTTAAGGATATGTTTACCCAATTGAGTAATTATTTTGAAAGCTTATCCACTAAAATTCCTCATTAATTTGAGGCATTGTTTTATTTACTGTAATTTTAGCCCGATTCGTTATTTTAGCATTCAGTTAAAAACACCTGATTTTATTATTAGTTCCAACAAATGAGTTACGAAATTAAACAAGACGGAAAATTTAAATATATTGAAGTGGGCGAAGGCGAACCATTGTTGCTGTTGCACGGATTATTTGGCGCTCTAAGTAATTTTAGAGACCTGATAGAACATTTCAGGCAAAACTATACTGTTATTGTACCCATGTTGCCGTTATTGGAATTGGATCTTTTACACACTTCTGTTGGAGGGCTTGAGAAATTTGTTTTTAGATTTATTGAGCATCGCAATTATAACAACATTCATTTGCTCGGTAACTCATTAGGTGGGCATGTTGCATTGTTACATATTCTTAAACACCCTGAACGCATTAAATCCTTAATATTAACCGGTAGTTCCGGATTATTCGAAAATGGCATGGGTGACACATATCCAAAACGTGGTGACAAGGATTACATTCGTAAAAAAACAGAACTTACTTTTTACGATCCCGCAATGGCTACAGACGATTTGGTAAATGAGGTTTTTGAAATAACCAATAACCGTATTAAAGTTATAAAAATTATTGCGCTTGCTAAAAGTGCCATCCGCAATAACCTTGGAGAAGAATTAAATGAAGTAAAACAACCAACCTGTCTTATTTGGGGAAACAATGACAGCATCACTCCTCCTTTTGTAGGTAAAGAATTTAACCGTTTAATTCCAAATAGTGAAATACACTTTATTGATAAATGTGGCCATGCACCCATGATGGAAGTACCATTTGAATTCAATAAGATTTTAGATACTTTTCTAGCTAAACAAAAAACACCTGCTGCAACAGTTTAATAATTTTAATTGTCCTATACTTTAAACTATTGCACGTCGTTAGAGTTTAATATAGATAATTGTATACCATGCTTACAGCAGAACTTATCAATAATAACATTCCCAGGCTGCAGCTACAAGATACTGTTAGTAAGGCTTTGGGTCTTATTAATGATTATCGTGTTACACATCTGCCGGTTGTAGCAGAGGATAAGTTTCTTGGATTGATAAGCGAGGATGACCTGCTAGATGCCGATAACGAAAAATTAACGATTGAAGCATTGCAGAGAAATTTTAATCCTGCTTCCGTTAAAGAAAATGTACACTTTTTAAATGCTGTAAATTATAGTAATCAGTTTGAAGCATCCATTGTACCGGTAGTAAGCGGTGACAACGAATTAGCCGGTGTTATTACGCTGGTTGATTTATTAAAAACCATTGGTAATTTCTCTGGCGCCAACGAAATAGGCGGCATTATTGTAATGGAAATGGAACGTTCGCAGTTTGCCATTTCAGAAATAAGCCGTATTGTAGAAAGTAACGACGCTACCATCTTACATCTTAACACAA
>JAYWAU010000237.1:0-4731 GCA_043782265.1 Ferruginibacter sp.
AATATTTTCAAACTCTTCAATGCTAATTACTACATCATTTTGATTGATGCAGTTATCGCATATACCGCATTTTTTTATTGTGCGGTCATTAAAATAAGAAGCGATTAATTGGCTTCTGCAGGTATTAGTTTGTTGGATATATTTATAAATAGATTCTATACGTTTTTCGAAATTTTGTTTGCGTTGTAAATAATCGGTTAGATTAATTACAAAACTATCAGCGTACATTCTGTTTTGCAAAAGTGTGATTTGCGGTTTGTCTTTTCTGGGAGAATACTCAACGATTCCCAGTTGATTGAGTTGCTGTAATTCTTTGATTAATTCGGGTAATTTTTTTTGAATAAATTTTGCCAATTGTGTTTCATAAATAGTGGCAGGAAAATCGAAAATACCTTCGTACGAGCGTAGCAAACCTTTAATTACAGCTTCCAGTTGTGGATACTGTTTTTCGAAGTCATTCAATTGATCTTTATCGCAATTAAATACCAATGTTGAAGGTTTAAAAAAGACTTCATTATGCGTAATTATTTCTTCCTGCTCCAATGTTTTAATTGCATAGGTGGTAGCAAGAATATTTATTTTAAATGCAGTTGTAAAAGCAGCTAAATCAAAATCGAAACTAATTCCTTCTCCGCTGCCTGCGGCAATTTGCAGGTAATTCATGATGGCCGTGTAGATTTTTTTAATCTCTTCTTTGGCAGGATAACGGATACTGGATTGTAATTTAAGATCTTCTAACTCCTTGTTATTATACAATAAAACAGCATAAGCTCTTTTGCCATCCCGGCCTGCCCGGCCAGCTTCCTGGTAATAATTTTCCAAACAATCAGGGGCATCGTAATGTATCACCACCCTTACATTTGGTTTATCTATACCCATACCAAAAGCATTGGTACAAGCCATTACCCTTGTGGTATTATTTATCCAGTCTTCCTGGCGCTTGTTTCTTTCTTCAGTTGTTAAACCTGCATGATAGTAACTGGCATTAATTTTATTGAGTAATAATAGATCGGCAATATCTTTTGTATGCCTCCGGCTTTTGCAATAAACAATAGCACTGCCTTTTACATTGTTTAATATTTCTAACAATTTGTTTTGTTTACCGGTAACATTAAAAACACTGTAAGAAAGATTGGCACGTTCAAAGGATTGCTGAAAGCGTTGTTGTTTTTTTGAAAACAATAATTTTTCACAAATATCATCCTGAACAGTTACAGTAGCAGAAGCCGTTAAAGCTAGGATAGGAATTTGTTGCAGGTAATCACGTAATTGGGCAATGCGCATGTAAGGTGGTCTAAAATCATAACCCCATTGAGAAATACAATGTGCCTCATCTACAGCAATGAGGTTGATGTTCATAGCAGGTAAGTACTCTAAAAATAAATTAGTTTCCAACCGCTCAGGTGAAACATACAAAAATTTATAATTGCCATGAACCGCATTTTGCAAGGTTTTTTTTACTTCTAAAAAACTCATGCCTGAAGAAATAGATAATGCTGGAATACCTTTGTTTTTTAAATTTTGTACCTGGTCTTTCATTAAAGCAATCAGCGGACTGATTACAAGGCACAATCCATCTTTTGCTAAAGCGGGTACCTGAAAGGAAATAGATTTACCTCCACCAGTGGGTAGTAAAGCTAATGTATCATTTCCCTGCAACACTGCATTAATGATATCTTCCTGTAATGGCCGGAAAGTATCATATCCCCAGTATTCTTTTAGTATTTCGTGTATTGTCAAAAGAAAATAATTATGGCTTGAAATTAAACCACTTTCCTGTAATTGAGCCTGATAGAATTAATTGCCAATACCACATCGCTAAAACCCATTGCTAATGCGGCTACGCCGGGATGCAATAATCCAACTGCGGCAATTGGTATGGCAACAACATTATAAATAAATGCCCAAAAAAGATTTTGCTTTATGGTGGCGAAAGTGTGTTTCCCCAAACCCAATGCCAATGGTAAATGTTGAATGCCTTTGTTCATTAAAACAACCTGTGCAGTTTGCATTGCCAATTGCGAAGCATCACTCATTGAAATTCCAATGGTTGCTTTGGCCAATGCGGGAGCGTCATTTATACCATCTCCTACCATTGCAGTAGGATTGGCTTTATTTAATTGTTCAATGACTACTAATTTTTCTTCCGGTTTTTGTTGAGCAAATACCTGGTTTATTCCTACTGAATCAGCAACTTTTTTACATCTTTCCAAATTATCACCACTCAATAAAATGGTTTTAATATTTATTGAATGCAGATAGCTAATCACCTGTTTTGATTCTTCTCTTATCTCATCTTCCAGATCAAGCCAGCCTATTGACTCATTATTTTTTAGCAGATAAGCTGTGTGCACTTCTTTGTTCTTAGTTAATAACCCAGTGCTATTATTGCCTAACTGATAAATATTTCCGTCAGCATCTTCCCCCATCATTCCCGTGCCTTTTACTTCTTCAATTTTTTTCCAGGCGATACTGTTGTTTATTTTCCAGTTAGTAGTAATCAATTTTGCTATGGGATGATTGGAATATTTTTCTAATGAAAAAACGATGCGCTTAAATTCATCTTCCGGCATCGTACCAGCATCAAACCCCGAAATAGTAAATTCTCCTTTTGTAAGGGTGCCGGTTTTATCAAACACCACCGTTTTAATATCCTTAAACAATTCTAAACTTTTTGCATTGCGAAACAGGATGCCATTTTTGGCTGCACGCCCCAAGCCAACAGCTATTGCCGCAGGTGTTGCCAGCCCCATGGCGCATGGACAGCTAATAACCAATACTGCGATACTTCTCATTAAAGAACTTGTAGCATCAACATCAGCTACAAAATAATTGATTAAAAAAGTAAGTACTGATATGCCTAATACTACAGGAACAAATACTGCACTTATTTTATCTGCTAATTGTTGAATGGGTGGCTTTTCGCCTTGTGCTTGTTTCACAAGATTTAAAATATTACTCAGCACTGTGTCTTTGCCGGTAGCTGTTACCTGTGCTTTTACAGTACCGTCAGTTAAAAGGCTTCCACCAATTAGTTCATCTTTTTTTTGTTTGTGTACGGGGTTGCTTTCTCCGGTTAGCAATGCTTCATTTACATGTGCATCACCCCATAATATTTTACAATCCATCGGTACCTGCTCACCTGTTTTAATCAAAATAAGGTCACCTGTACGCAGTTGTGTATTTTCTACCGGAAAAATATTTTCTTTATGCTCATCATCAAAAGCAATCATATTGGCCATTACCTTTTGCTGCGCAGCTAATTTGTTTAATTCCTTTTGGGTAGTAGATACAGATTTATGCTCAACCCATTCTCCCAGAAATACAAGGGTAATAATGGTGGCAGTAGTTTCATAAAATACATAATCCATTCCAAAATTGCCCACTGTGCCAATCAGGCTATATACAAATGCGGCAGTAGCACCAATGGCAATTAATACATTCATATTGGGGATACCACCACGCAAACTTTTAATGGCACTAACTCCAAAATATCCCATACCAACCATGTACACGGGTAAACAAATAGCAAGTTGTATCCATGGATTCATTAAAAAATGAATATGCCATGGTAACATATGTAACATTAGCACCGCAGTAAATGGTAAACAGAATAAAAATCTTTGTAAATGATTGGTAAAAATTTTTGTGGAAGGTTTACTGTTTGTAACTTTTGTTTCGTTTACAACATTATATCCCAAACCTGAAATGCCTTTGGCTAATTGTTCTTTGGATTTATCTTCATTTAAATCAAAAATTACTTCACCACCTATGAAGTTTACTTTTACATTTTTAAGTCCTTCCTTGTTCAGGTACTTTGAAATGGTGAGCGCACAATTGGTACAGTCCATTCCCTCTACTTTCCATTCTACTTTTTCCATACTGCAAAATTATTCTTTGCTATTGTTACCCAATTACTAATGAAGGAAAATATCTTTGCAACATGGAGTTAAATTTTACACTGGATAAAATAACTGAAGCAGCCCAAAAGTTTGTTGATTTGACTTCGGGTTATAACGTTTTTGCTTTTCATGGAGAAATGGGAGCAGGCAAAACTACTTTCGTGCATGCCGCTAGCGGGGTAATGGGTGTTAAGGATAATATTTCCAGTCCAACGTTTTCAATTATAAACCAATATACAAATCAGCAAGGGCGAATTATTTACCATATTGATCTTTACCGTTTAAAAGATGAAGAGGAAGCCATACAGGCAGGTGTAGAAGATTGTTTATATTCTGGTAACACCTGTTTTGTAGAATGGCCGGAGAAGGCACCTGGTATTTTCCCTGATAATACTTTGCATATCAACATTACAGCAATTGACATGAATATCCGAAAGCTGAAAATTAATTTGTAATTTGTACGCTTTCAATCTTTCATTATTATGGCAACATCAAAACCATTTGTATCTCCTTCTTTTAGTTACGAAACCTTGGAAGAAACCCTGGATGTAAAACCTAAAGGAGAAGAGTTATTTATTGGAATTCCTAAGGAAACTTCGTTTAGTGAAAATCGTATTGCATTAACACCTGAAGCTGTGGGAGTAATGGTTGCAAATGGCCACAGGGTAGTGATAGAAACAAAGGCAGGCGAAGGTGCCAGCTATAGCGACAAAGACTACAGTGATGCCGGGGCCAAAATTGCCTATAATAAAAAAGAAGTTTTTGAATGTGATGTACTGGTAAAAAGTGCGCCAGTTAGTGAAAGCGAATGTGAGTTATTGAAACCAAA